>JAMPBF010000022.1 GCA_023666805.1 Bacillota bacterium | reverse complement strand
AAGTCGGCTTTAAAATATAGACGAAGTCTATATTTTAAACAGGAATTAGTATTACATAAAGAGAGGGATTTCTCATGAAGGAACTGAAGGACTATATACGCACCATTCCCGATTTTCCCGAAAAGGGCGTAATGTTTAGGGACATAACCAGCGTTTTGCAGGACGCCGAGGGCTTTCGGCTGGCAATAAACTCCATGCAGGAGCTGGTGAAGGATCTGGATTTTGACATAGTGGCAGGCGCCGAATCCAGAGGCTTTATCTTCGGCGCAGCCATAGCCTATAATCTGAAAAAGCCCCTTGTGCTCATCAGAAAAAAGGGCAAGCTTCCCGCCGACACCGTTTCCGCCGAATACGAGCTCGAATACGGCACGGCAGTGATAGAAATGCACAAGGATTCGGTAAAGCCCGGTCAAAGGGTGCTTATAGTTGACGACCTGATAGCCACGGGCGGCACCACCAAAGCCATGATCCGACTTGTGGAAGCCCTCGGCGGAGAGATCGCAGGAGTACTGGTTATGATCGAGCTGGAGGAGCTTAAGGGCAGAGAGGTGCTTAGCGGCTACAGATTGGATTCGGCAGTAACTTTTTCGGGAAAATGAGACATTGCTTCTTTTTCGCAAAATACAAATATTTTTGCCGATAAATACGTTATAGTAAAAGAAAGTCATACTCAGCTTATCGAAAAAATCTTAATCAAAAAGGTCGCCACAGATGAATAAAAAAATACTAACAACAGTATATTATGCCTTTTTCGCACTGCTCTGCGGATTTATACTTTCCTCCGCCTTTACCTTGCATTTTGCCTGTGAAAATTACAGCAATATTTATTTTATAGAAAGTGCGGGAGAGATCGATATTTCCTTGCTGCTTCTGCTTACCCTGTTTTTTTCTGCGGGTCTTTTTTGTCTGTTTTTCTTTGGGAAAAAGCTGTACCGCTGCGCACTGTCCCTGTGCCTGCTGGATTTTTCGCTGCTGACCCTGTGGCAGTCGAAAACGTATCGTCCCTACTACGCCATTGTTATGGAGATAATCACCGCCGCCTTTACCCTTGTTTTCAAGGACATTTATCATGACAGAAAAATAAAGCCCCTCGAAGCCCTAAAGGGCAGGGGACTGTATATTGCGGTGCTGGTCGAAACGGTTTTAATGACCGCTTTGGTGTCCTACGGCACGATCATAAGGTACTATACCTTTAACAGCTCCGCCTTCGATTTTGGCTTGTTCGTTCAGATGTTTGAGTCCATGGCGACGGATCTTACTCAAAACACCACTCTTGAAAGGGGAGAGATACTGTCGCACTTTGCGGTGCATTTTTCCCCGATCTACTATCTTCTGCTGCCCTTCTACATGATCTTCCGCAGCCCGGAGGGTCTTCTTGCCATGCAGGCGGCGGTCTGCTTTTCGGGAGTGATCCCCCTGCTTCTGCTCTGCAAAAAATGGAGATACAGCAATGCGGTCACCTTGGCTGTGACCTCGGTTTTCCTCTGCGTTCCCGCCTTTACAGGCGGCTGCTTTTACGATTTCCACGAAAACTGCTTTTTGGTTCCCGTTATTTTATGGCTTTTGTATTTCACCGAAAAAAACAATGCGGCGGGAATGATGATCTCCGCCCTTTTGCTGCTGTGCGTCAAGGAGGATGCGGGTATCTACGTAATATTTATCGGAATTTACGCTCTTCTAAACAAGAGGGTCTCCAAAATAAGCTCCATCTGCCTTACCCTTATCGGGATAAGCGGCTTTGTTGCAATAACAAAATTTATCGATATGTACGGCGAGGGAATAAAGGTGAGCCGCTACGACGCATATCTTTACGGCGGGCAGGAGTCTCTTGCCGACGTAATTGTAAACGTGGTGAAAAATCCCGCCTTTTTCTTCAGCCGGCTGCTTAACGAGGAAAAACTGATCTTTCTGCTGCAAATGCTTTTGCCCTTTATGTTTATCCCCATGAAAACAAAAAAGCTCGGGGATTGGCTTTTAATGGCGCCTCTTTTAATCGTTAACCTTGCCACCGAATACGGCTATCAGTACAGCGTGGCCTTCCAATACGCCTTCGGCACTGCCGCACTTTTGGTATTTTTATTTGCGAAAAACCTGCGGTATGAAAAAAGAAAGCTTCGATCCGCCATGGCTTGTCTTATGGCGGCGGCAATTATCCTGTTGGGCGCTAACGGAGTAAAATACCGCTACAGCAGGGATTATTCCGAAAACAAGGAATACTACGACTCGGCAAGACAGCTTTTGGAGACTATCCCCCGAGACAAGGTAATATATGCCAACACATATCTGACCCCAATGCTTGCCGACTGCCCCCAGCTGTATCAGTATCCGCCCGTATACCAAAACGAAAATACCCCCGCCGCCGACTATATTCTTATAGACAGCAGGGGGGCAATAGAAGAAAATCTACAGCCGCAAATCGACGAAATAGAGGGAATGGGGTACAGGAGAGAGGAAAACGGGACTTTTATTTTGGTATATGTCAGGTAATATCCGCCGCAGGGGATCAAACCTCCTCCAGTATCCCCCTAAGCGCCGACATAGAGCTGGAATGGCTTCTGACGATCTTGGTATTTTGTCCTTTGACCTCCTCCAAGGCAAATTTTACCATTTTATGAGAGGTGGTGCCTGTAAACAGTACCATTAGATCGGGCTTTCCTATTTGATTTTTTATTCCGCTTTTCATTTGGGTAAAAACCTTGGCGGTGTGGTTGTAGCTGCTGCACAGATCCTTATACTGCCTTACCATGCAGTCGTTGCCGCCTACTATTACTACGCTCATTTTTTTCTCCTTTCTGTTCATTGCCGAAAAAACAGTTAGTTATAGCTAACTAATTTATATAATTTCAGGGGCTTTCGTTCAAAACGACAGCCCCCGAAATTTTTGGAAGTATCAATATGGAAGTTTATCCGCTGACTTTCTTTTCTCTGTATTTATTTATCTTTTGTTCTTCACCTGAGAGCCGTGACAGCACCCTCCCATGGGGCACGAGCCGCAGCTTCCGCCGCAGGAGGATTTTCCTTGCTTTTTATCCTTCACCATTTTGTAAATGATCAAGCCCACAATTGCCGCTAAAACAATGCAAACTATAATTGTCGGCAAATTCATAAGGATCCCCCCTTTTTTCTTTTTGCAATTACTTTACCTTTACCGTTCCGGTAAGCTTGGTGGCTTCCTTGTAGGGTCTTGCCAAAAGGAATATGATAGCCGCTAAGAACAGTACCGCAAAAATAACGCCCACAACGTTGCCGTTGCCTGTAAACAGGCTTCCCAGCTGATATACTATCAGCGAAATAACATAGGCAAAGCCGCACTGATAACCGATTGCAAACCATGTCCACTTTGCGCTGTTCATTTCGCGCTTGATAGCACCGATAGCAGCGAAGCAGGGAGCACAAAGCAGGTTGAAGATAAGGAAGGAATAGCCTGCAATAGGCGTCATTGCCACAAAGTCCAATACGCCGAATACTCCCACGACCTCTTCCTTTGCCACCAGTCCCATGATTGTCGCTACCGTTGCGGTTGCCTCGCCGAAGCCGAGAGGTGCGAAGATCCAAGCTATGGCGTTGCCTATCATATCCAGGATACTGTTGACTTCCTCCGCTTCCTCGGGAATGTAGCCGAATAAGGACTGACCCTCAAGCACATAGCTGCCGAAGCCGTTGCCGAGCCAAATTACGATAGAGGAAAGCAGAATGATCGTACCTGCCTTCTTGATAAAGGACCAAGCTCTCTCCCACATGGAGCGCATTACGTTGCCGAAGGTAGGCCAGTGGTAAGCGGGAAGCTCCATAACGAAGGGAGCGGGATCGCCTGCAAACATTTTTGTTTTCTTTAAGATAATACCGGAAATTACTATTGCCGCCACACCTATAAAATATGCGCTGGGAGCTACCCACCATGCTCCGCCGAACAAAGCGCTGGCTATCATTGCTATAATGGGGAGCTTTGCGCCGCAGGGGATAAAGGTGGTGGTCATAATGGTCATTCTTCTGTCCCGCTCGTTCTCGATGGTTCTCGAAGCCATAATTCCGGGAACGCCGCAGCCCGTGCCGATAAGCATGGGGATAAAGGATTTGCCCGAAAGACCGAACTTTCTGAAGATCCTGTCCATTACAAAGGCAACTCTTGCCATATAACCGCAGGATTCAAGGAAAGCAAGGAGTATAAACAGTACTATCATCTGGGGAACGAAGCCCAATACCGCACCGACGCCGCCTACGATACCGTCAAGTATAAGGCTCTTCAGCCAGTCCGCACAGTTTATTGCGTCAAGACCCTGTTCGATAAATACGGGGATACCGGGGATCCAAACGCCGTAGTTTGCGGGATCTATTTCCTCGCCCAAGGCTTCCATTTCCCCGTCTACCATTTCGGAAATGTCATAGCCCTGCTCCGTCAGCTCCTCGCCGTAAGAGCCGTAAGCCTCGTCGAAATCTCCGAACGCAACCTCCTCGACAGCGCCCAAAACGTCCTCCGCACCGATGACCTCTGCGTCCGCCGCAGCTTGAACGACTGCCTTTACCTCGTCGGTAAAGATATGCTCTGCCGCATACTCGTCCTGCGCTTCCTCATAAGCAGCGGTGCCTATTCCGAATAAATGCCAGCCGTCGCCGAACACGCCGTCGTTTGCCCAATCGGTAAAGATAGTTCCCACCGAAGTTACCGAAATGTAGTATACAAGGAACATTATTGCGGCAAAAATGGGAAGTGCGGCAAAGCGGTTTGTAACGACCCTGTCTATCTTATCCGACACGGTAAGCTGTCCCGCACTCTTTTTCCTGTAGCAGCCCTTTATCAGGGAGGCTATGTATATGTAGCGCTCATTGGTGATAATGCTTTCCGCATCGTCGTCCATTTCCTTTTCGGCAGCTGCAATATCACTTTCTATGTGCTCTAATTTGTCCTTGGGGATATTCAGCTTTTCCAAAGCCTTTTCGTCCCGCTCGAAGATCTTGATCGCATACCAGCGCTGCTGCTCCTCGGGCATATCGTGAACGGCTGCCTCTTCGATGTGAGCCAAGGCGTGCTCCACCGCTCCCGAAAATGTGTGAAGGGGAATGGGCTTCTTTTCGTTTGCCGCCTTTATTGCTTCCTCGGCGGCATTCATTATTCCGTCGCCCTTAAGTGCGGAAATATTTACCAC
Organism: Bacillota bacterium; assembly: GCA_023666805.1. Classification (GTDB taxonomy): domain Bacteria; phylum Bacillota; class Clostridia; order Oscillospirales; family Ruminococcaceae; genus Ruminiclostridium_E. The sequence goes on along the minus strand of JAMPBF010000022.1, from coordinate 14,358 downwards.
CTTGCAGCCCAATTCTCTGGAAAGCTCCTCGGTGTTGATCTTATCGCCGTTTTTCTCCACAATATCCATCATGTTAATAGCGATAACCACGGGAATGCCCAGCTCGGTGAGCTGTGTGGTCAAATAAAGGTTTCTTTCAAGGTTTGTACCGTCCACAATATTTAAAATTGCGTCGGGTCTTTCTCCTATAAGGTAGTTTCTTGCCACTACCTCCTCCAAGGTGTAGGGGGAAAGAGAATAAATACCGGGAAGGTCGGTGATTATTACCGAATCATGCTTTTTAAGCTTGCCTTCCTTCTTTTCCACGGTAACTCCGGGCCAGTTGCCCACAAATTGGTTAGAGCCTGTCAGGGCGTTGAACAACGTGGTTTTACCGCAGTTGGGGTTGCCCGCTAAGGCTATTCTTATGGAATCCATAATTTACTGCCGCTTATACTGTTATACTGTTTTCGCCAAAATCCAATATTTCGGCTGCCGACCGAAAGCCGTCTTTATATTTTATTCGGCCGAATTTTTATTTAACCTTGCCTTCAGCTTTATTCATTGTTAAAGTGAAAACAGTATAAGCTCCGCTCCTTTCATGATTATTTTCCGTATTTTGTGGTTTTTGAATTAGTGTTGACTAACTGTAGTGGTTAAAAATAAGGGAACCTTTTCCCTTGCCTCTTTCGCTTTTTCTTTTTAAAGACAGCATAAATCCGTATTTTAAAGAGAAATCGCACTGTTTAACCTATAAACCTTTTTATTCGACCTCGATCATCTCGGCGTCCGCCTTGCGGATCGAAAGCTCGTAGCCTCTTACCGTTACCTCGATAGGATCTCCCAAGGGTGCGACCTTGCGAACATGAACCTCTATTCCCTTTGTGATACCCATATCCATAATACGGCGTTTTACGGCGCCCTCGCCGTGAAGCTTTACTACCTTGACGGTATCGCCGATCTTGGCTTGCTTAAGCGTTTTCATAGCAAAGTTCCTTCCTTTCCTCTTTATTTATTTATTGAATTGCAGGGTCATTTATGATTATTTTGATCAAATTGACCAAAAAACGGCTTGTCCTTGATTTTTTCTTACACCATGATCTTTTGAGCCATTTCCTTGCTTATGGCAATGCGGGATTCCTTAACGTTAACTATTACGTTTCCTCCGAGGGTATTGACTATGGTGACTGCACCGCCCACCACGAAGCCCAAATTCTCCAGATGAAGCCTTACCTCGGGCTTACCGCCGATTTTTTTTATAATGTTTTCTTCTCCGATATTCGCTAATGTTAACGGCATCATACTTACCTTCTTTGTTTTACTTTCGTGCTTTTCTTGAAGACAGTTAGTATCATCTAACCAATAAATATTATAATCTAATAATATTTCTTTGTCAACAAAAAAATTATTAAATTGTCAACTTTTGTAATATATGCACATAAGTTAACCACAACTAACCTAAAAGTTGTCCTTTTTCACCAAATAATTTTTTTATATAAACTTACAAATTTTACCTTTAATTTTCTCTTTTACTTTTTTCCACATCTTATTGCAAAAGCTTGAATAATGTGATAAAATTATATTGGGTATTTAGCCTGTTCAATACTCTACAGAGAGGAAATATTTATTATGAATTCGTTTGCCGACATTTTTGAACTGATGAAGCAGAATCTGCCTATCACCGATACGGCGAAAAAGCTTTTTATAGATCCGATAAAGCCGATAAAGCTGAATAATAACCGGGTAGTGCTTTATGTCAGCAATCCTTATGAGAAAACCATTATAAACGAAAATTACCTTAATATGTTCAAAACTCAGTTTTACGAGATATTGGGCTTTGAGGTGGAGATAGACATACTTACCCCCAACGACCTTACTCCGGAGCAGAGGATAAAGTTCTGCGACCCTATCCCCGAGCTGGAGGACGACGAGGATATGACGAAAAAGCTGGAGACCACCTTGGCAAACAGCAACTACAATCACACCTTCGACACCTTTATCGTGGGGGACAGCAACCGCTTGGCATACTCCGCCTGCAAGGCGATAGCGCAGGGGCAGACCGGTCAGTATAACCCTTTGTTTATTTACAGTGAACCGGGTCTCGGAAAAACTCACCTTCTTTGCGCCGTAAAAAATTACGTGGAACAGAAAAATCCTTCCTTCAAGGTCTTGTATGTTTCGGCTGAAAATTTTGTCACCGAATTTGTCAATTCCCTTAAATTCAATACCAACGACGCTTTTAAGAACAAATACAGAAACTGCGACATGCTTTTGGTGGACGACGTTCAATTTTTCAGCGGCAAAAAGGAAAGTCAGACCGAGCTTTTCTACACCTTTAACGAGCTCCATCAAAAAAACAATCAGATAATCCTTACCTCCGACCGTCCCCCCAAGGAGATAAACGATATTGAACAAAGACTTCTGAGCCGTTTTGAATGGGGACTTTTGGCGGATATAGGCACCCCCGAATTTGAAACAAGGCTGGCTATCATAAAAAGAAAAGCCGAGCTTATGGATATGCATATCCCGAAAAACGTAATGGAATACATGGCGGATAAGCTTAAGAAAAATATACGTCAGCTGGAGGGCGCTATCATTAAAATGAACGCCTTAACTCTTGTTACCAGCGTTCAGCCCACCATTTCCATGGCTCAAAACGTTATAAAGGACGTGCTCACCGATCAGCAGCCCATTCCCGTTACAGTGGAAAGGATAATCAGCGAGGTGGGACATATCTACAGTGTTACCCCCGAGGAAATGATCGGACCCAAAAGAAACAGTCAAATATCCTCGGCAAGACAGGTGGCTATGTACCTTATAAATAAAATAACGGGTCTTTCCTATACCGCTATCGGCAATGAATTCGGCAACAGAGACCATTCCACCGTGGTATACGCTATCAATAAGGTAAAATCCATTATCAAAAAGGATCCCAACTACAGAGCTACTATCAATGATTTGGAGAAGAATATTTCCAACGAAATTTAAACTCTTTCATCTCCTTACTTTTTTCTATATCCTAATATCTTATTCCCCAAAATTCTAACTCTCCTTTCAACATCTGCTGTTGAAAAGTTGAAAATTAAAATTTTTCAACTTTTTCAATTATTTTCAACCTTTTATCCACTCCCTTATATTGCCTCTGCTAAAGCATCTGCTTTACTTTTCCCCTTTTTGCCCGTCCTAATAAGAAAAAAAGAAAAATATATTATTTATTTCTTTTTTTTAAAAATTTTTTCCGAATAAAAGCTAAAAACTCGAAATTTTTTCAATTAATGATCGGAAATCCTATCATGAATTACAAATCAATCCCCGAAAGGAATTATCAATATGAAATTTACCGCAGACAGAAATTTATTGTCGGAGGCTATTGTAAATGCCTCCAAGGTTACGGCTGCACATTCCTCAATTCCCGCATTGGAGGGTATTCTTATTAATCTTAAGGGAGACAGGCTCACCGTCACCGGCTACGATCTTGACAGCGGCATTAAAAACATGATCCCCGTCATTTCCGCCGAGGAGGAGGGAGAGGTCGTTTTAAACGCCAAGCTTATTGCCGATATGCTGAAAAAAATGCCCGGCGGTCACCCTATCGAGATAACCTGCGAAAAAGAGACCAACGTCACCATTAAATGTGACAATGTTGAATTTAAGCTTACCGGCGTTTCGGGCAACAATTATCCCAATCTTCCCGAAATGAGCCTTGAAACCAGCTTTACCGTTAAGGAAAACGTGCTTAAAAGCATGATACGTCAAACCGTATTTGCGGTGGCTCAAAACGATTTAAAGCCTATTCTTACCGGAGTTTTGTTTGAAATAAAGGATAATGTTTTCAACATGGTGGCTGTTGACGGCGTGAGAATAGCCCTCAGAAGGGAAAAGGCTGAATATCGGGATCTAAGCTTTGTAGTGCCCACCAAGATACTTTATGAGCTGTTAAGAATACTTTCCGACGAGGATACCGGCAAGGATATAACCGTTATAATGGACAGAAGCCAGGTAGGCTTTAACCGAGACGACTATATTACTTTTACAAGGCTTATGGACGGTACTTTTATAGATTATACAAGGTTTACCTCCTTTAATCCCACCTCGGAGGCTGTGGTAAATGCAAGACAGTTCGCCTCCTCGCTGGACAGAGTGCTGCTGCTTACCGAAAGGTTTAAAAGTCCCGTTAAATGCATATTTGAAAACGATAAGCTGTCTGTAAACTGCAATACCAATTTGGGCTCTATCCATGAGGATATGAAAATAAACTACCCCAATCCCAAGCTGGATATTGCCTTTAACGCAAGATTTATGATGGACGCACTGAGAAATTCCGAGTGCGACGAGGTAAAGCTTCAGTTCACAAATTCTCTGTCTCCCATAAAAATAGTGCCTATCAGCGGCGATGATTTTACCTATCTTGTAATGCCTGTAAAGGTCAAGGATTAAAGAGGAAAAAATGGAAAAAATAAAAGTAGATCCCCCTTATATAAAATTGGAGCAGTTTTTAAAGCTCTGCGGAGCTGCCGATACCGGCGGAATGGCAAAACAGGCCGTATTAAGCGGACAGGTGACCGTAAACGGCGAGGTATGCACCATGAGGGGAAAAAAGCTGAGGGGCGGAGAAAAAATTTCCTTTGAAGGCAAGGATTATGCTTGTGAATTAAGGGATAACGGGTGATTTTTTCAAGCTGAAAATATGACAGTAAAAAATTTAGAATTGGAAAATTTCAGAAACATAAGCTCGGCAAGCTTCATATTTTCCGAAAACGTGAACATTATCAGCGGAAACAACGCACAGGGCAAAACCAATTTAATGGAGGCTATTGCTGCGTCGTTGGAAAAAAGCTTCAGAACCTTAAGGGCAGCAGAAATGCTGCCTAAAGCCGTTAACTGCGGAAAAACCGTTATTAATGTGGATTTCACGGTTGATAAATATCCCGAGAAGATCAACAGGTTATCCTGCAATATCTCCGATAAGGGAATTTTCCGCAAAATAAACAGCGTTGTATATAAGGACGCAATAAAATTATACCCACAGTTGAAAAGTATAGTTTTTATACCCGAAGATTTATACATTGTAAAGGGTAATCCCGAGGCAAGAAGGGAAGTTATCGACGAAACAGCCGATATGATAAATAAGCTCCAGCGCAGCATGGTAATTAAATATCAAAGGGTGTTAAGACAAAAAAACGCTTTGTTATCGCATTTTGAGGGGATAAATATCACTGCCGGCGCAAGGGATCAGCTTTACTCCTGGAACGAAGAGCTGGCAAAGGCGGGAGTAAACGTATTGGTGGGAAGGCTTAAATATTTTAATACTTTTTGTAAATATATGTGTGAATATTACAAGAAGTTAAATAATTCGGGTGAGGAGCTTTCAGCCGAATATTTAAACAGTATTATGAAAGGGCATGAATACAGCCTTTCCGACCCTGATACTATGTTTAGCATATATTTTGAAGAGCTTAATAATCATCTTGAAAAGGAATTGATAGTAGGTCACACCTTGGTAGGTGTGCACAGAGACGATATAAGCTTTTATATCGACAATAAGCCTGTAAGAGAGTTTGCAAGCCAAGGTCAGGTGAGGAGCATTGCGGTTGCGATAAGGCTTGCACAGGCGCAGCTTTTTAGGGAAAAATGGGGGGAAGCTCCCGTAATTATTCTCGACGACGTTTTAAGCGAGCTGGATAACTACCGCAGAGGGTTTATTTTACAGCATATTGCGGGATCGCAGGTTTTTATAACAGGCTGCAACGCCAATGATTTCAATAATTTGGAAAATCCCCACAGATGGATAGCGGAAAACGGAGTTTTTAAAAAAATATAAGTTTTTTCATAAGACAAAATAATATGAAAAATTCACTTTTTTTAAAAAAATGAACAAAATTTGACCCGCAAAAAGGAAAATAAAAATGTATGTTTCATTAGGCAGCGATGTTGACGTATTGAAGAGAGATATAATAGGGATATTCGATATAGAAAAAACCTCGGTGGTAAAAAGCGTCAACGAATTTTTGAGCCATTGTCAGAAAACAGGTAAAATTTACTATGTAAGCTTGGATATGCCCAAAAGTTTTGTGGTGTGCAGGGACTGTGTTTATGTTACAAACGTGGGGGCGGGAACGATATTTAAAAGATGCGGAAAAAAAACAGAAAAAAATCAACATAAAAACCTTTAAATTAAGTTATTTTTCGTTAATTTTAAATATATACAAAATTAATAAATTGTGATAATATTTATAAGTATGATAAAAAAATAAATAAAAAGAAGGGAATAATTATGAAAAAGAAAATTTTGGCTTTAGCCGCTTTAATGACAGTATCGGTAATGCTCACCGCCTGCACCAGCTCCGACGACGTTGAAAGCAAGCTCGGTGATTTAAACAACGACACAACTCAGGGTGAAGTAAAGAACGACAATAACGATAACAGCAAGGAAGAGGATAATAACAAGGAAGAAGATAACAACAAAGAAGAGGATAACAGCAAGGAAGAAGAGGCAGGAGAATTTAAGCACGGTGTAATTACCGATACCTCTTATTCCTCGGAATTTTACGGAATAGAAATGAGCTTTGACGACAGCTGGGAGGTAAAGGACGACACATATATGGCTGCACAAAACGGCATTACCGATATGTCCGACTCAAAGGTAAAGACCAAGCTTGACAGTCAAGCTGTCCTTTATGAAATGATGGCGGGCATTGATTCCGGCAGCAATATCAACATGGTCATCGAAAACCTGAATGTTACAAACAACGGCAACCCCGTTACCGCAGAGGAATATATTTCCCTGTCAAAGGACAATTTGGAATCCAGCCTCAGTGCAACTTATGACAATGTTAATGTTGAAACGGGCAATATTACCATTTGCGGCAAGTCTTTTTCCTGCATTAACGTTGAGCTCAGCGCCAACGGGATTGATGCAATAGAGGTGCTTGTCCCCGTTGTTAAGGGAAATTATGTGGGAATAATCACATTTACCGCCTTAAACGACGATGACTTAAACACCCTTGTAAGCTCCTTCAGTTCTATAGGTTAACAGTTAAAACAAAACAGATAACAAGTCGCTTTCCGCAGGTTAAAAAAAGCTTGCGGAAAGCATTTTTTTATGCAAAATTACTTGATATTTAAGTTAAAATATGATATAATGGATATACTATTTAATAATATATCTAAGATAACTTTTTTGATTGGAAGAAAGGGAATGTTTTATGAATGAAGAAACCAAAGTGGAGCATGGCTACGACGCCTCGGACATACAGGTCTTAGAGGGACTGGAGGCTGTAAGAAAGCGTCCGGGAATGTATATAGGCTCAACGGGACCCAGCGGGCTTCACCACCTTGTTTACGAAATTGTGGATAATGCCATTGACGAGGCTTTGGCGGGCTACTGCTCCGAGATCAAGGTAAGCATACTTCCCGACAATATAATAGAGGTTGAGGACAACGGCAGAGGTATTCCCACGGGTATCCACCCCAAGGAGGGAATAAGCGCCGCAACGGTGGTTTATACCATTCTTCATGCAGGCGGAAAATTCGGCGGCGGCGGCTATAAGGTGTCGGGCGGACTTCACGGCGTCGGCGCAAGCGTTGTCAACGCCCTTTCCGAGTGGCTGGAGATCACCGTATACGACGGAAAAAACGTACATTTTCAGCATTTTGACAGAGGCGGCTACACCGAGCCGCTGAAGATAATAGGCACTGCCGAAAAAACGGGTACAACGGTAAAATTTAAAGCCGACGGTCAAATATTCCACGATGTAAATTACGACTATAACATTCTTATTGACAGACTGAGGGAACAGGCTTTTTTAAACGGCGGAATAAAGATAGAGCTTACGGATCTGAGAGACGAAAACGATGTAAAATCCGAGGTCTTGAAGTATGACGGCGGTATTGTGGAGTATGTGGACTGGCTTCAGGAAAAAAGAGGGGCTGAAAGGCTTCACCCCGACGTTATTTACATTAAGGACACTGTCGATCAGATAATGGTGGAGGCTGCCTTTCAGTATAACACCGATTTTAACAGCGAGGCGTTCAGATCCTTTGCCAACAATATCCATACCGTTGACGGAGGCACCCACGAGCTGGCGTTTAAGCGGGCTTTAAATAAGGTAGTAAACGATTTCGTCAAGGCGTTTAAGGAAAAGGAAAACGAAAAGAAGAAAAAATCCCGCAGCAAAAAGGACGACGATAAAAAGGACGAATTTGTGGCGATCAGCGGCGAGGCTATAAGAGAGGCTATAAATGCGGTAATTTCCGTAAAGCTTCCCGAATGCGAGTTTGAGGGACAGACCAAGGGAAAGTTAGGAAATCCCGAGGTCGGACCCGCCGTTTACAAGGTGGTAAGCGAAAAGCTGACCTACTATTTTGAGGAGCACCCCGACACCGCACAAGCCATAGTTATCAAGGCAATCAACGGACAGGCGGCAAGAGACGCAGCCAAAAGAGCCATGGAGGCTAAGAGAAAATCCGTAGCCGACGGCGCAGGTCTTCCCGGAAAATTAGCGGACTGCTACGACAAGGATATAGAGAAAACCGAGATATATATCGTAGAGGGAGATTCCGCAGGCGGTTCGGCAAAGCAGGGAAGAAACAGCCGCTATCAGGCTATACTGCCCTTGTGGGGAAAAATGCTGAACGTGGAAAAGGCAAGGGTAGACAGGGTTTACAACAACGATAAATTAACGCCTGTGGTAAAGGCCTTGGGCACGGGCTTGGGAGATGAGTTTGACATTTCCAAGCTGAGATACGGCAGGGTTGTGATAATGGCGGACGCCGACGTTGACGGCGCACATATAAGAACGCTGCTGTTGACCTTCTTTTTCAGATTTATGAGACCGTTGGTTGAAGAGGGTCACGTATATTTGGCACAGCCTCCCCTGTTTAAAGTATTCAGAGGAAAGCAGGTCAGATATGCCTTTTCCGACGAGGAAAGGGACGATTATATAAAAGAGCTTCAGGGCGACAGCAACGGCAAGGTAGACGTACAGCGCTATAAAGGCTTGGGTGAAATGGATCCCGAGCAGCTGTGGGAGACTACCATGAATCCCGACACGAGAACAATGCTTCAGGTCACCTTGGACGACGCTGCCAAGGCGGATCTCACCTTCTCGATCCTTATGGGCGACAAGGTGGAGCCCAGAAGAGAGTTTATAGAAACCAACGCAAGATATGTAGAGGATTTGGACATATGATTGCCTCGAAAGGAGATCTATGAACAGTAAGAAGAGCAATGAAAAAATAGTGCAGATTCTTTCCGAAATGGAGCCTATACACGACGAGACCGAGGAGGAAAGAATACAGAGAGAGCAAATGATAATCGAAGCCAAGAAAAACGCCGAAGAGGAGGAGGGCGGCTTAGCCTTTGCCCGTAAAGCGGCGGGTATATTCTGCGGCGTGCTGTGGGTATTCTGTATAGTGGCGTTTATGGTGGGAATGGGAGAGATCGGTGTATTGCTGCCGTTTATGCTGCTTGCCCTCGGGGTGGTTTGCGCCTTGAACATTCCCGTTTTTGTGAAAAAGGGAAAGACGGGGGACGTTATTATGGCGATCCTCACCTGCGGAGTTTGTTTGCTGTTTGCGGTGGCGGTGCTGTTTAAGCAGTAAGAAAGGGATCAACATGGAAAAGATAGAAATAAACTACGACAACACCTTAGCCGAAATAGAAAAAGGCTACACACTGTTTATAAAAAAATACACCCTAAAGAGAAGCATAATTTTCACCATAGTTTACGCAATAGCAATGGGTGCGGGAATAGATTTTGTGATACATGACCATACAAGCATGCCGGGCTACCTTCTGACAGTGATAGGTCTCGGCATGATAATCTCCACCTGGGGCAAGCCCGTAGTGGCAAGAAAAAAGCTTTTAAAAACCTTGGCAAGCTTCGGCGAGGAAAAATACACCGCTGCGTTTTATGACGACCGCATAGAGATCGATACGGAAATACTCCCCGATGAGCAGCTGGAAACGGTGGCAGTAACCCCTCAGGGGGTAATGACGGTGGATCAGGATACGGAGATACCGCCGGAGCAGGAGATAAAGCACGAAAAAACAAAGCTTGCTCTAAGCGGCAATTCATTGGATTCCATGGAAACGGAGGAAATGTTTTTGCTGTTTGTCAACCGCTCATACATTTACATTTTCCCCAAAAGATGCCTGAACGATGTTCAGATAAAAAACGTACACGATTATTTTGAAGAAAAAAATATATAGACAAAGGAACTGAAAAATGGACGAACAGAACGTAACGGAAGTACAGTCAAGCGAAAAATTGATACAGGTGGACATCGACAACGAAATGCGAAAATCCTTTTTGGAGTATTCCATGTCGGTTATCGTGCAAAGAGCGCTCCCCGACGTAAGGGACGGCTTTAAGCCCGTGCACCGCCGCATAATCTATACCATGAACGAGGCGGGAAATACTTACGAGCACCCTTACCGCAAATGCGCATACACGGTGGGTGAGGTTCTCGGTAAATATCACCCTCACGGCGACGCATCCGTATACGACGCAATGGTAAGACTTGCGCAGGATTTCAGCATGCGCTATCCTCTTGTGGACGGACACGGAAATTTCGGCTCCGTTGACGGAGATCCGCCTGCCGCTTACCGTTACACCGAAGCCAGAATGAGCAAAATGGCAGGGGAAATGATGTCGGACATCGGCAAGAATACCGTTGATTTCGGCACAAACTACGACGACAAGCTGCCTGAGCCCAAGGTTTTGCCCAGCCGCTTCCCCAACCTGCTGGTAAACGGCAGCACGGGTATTGCGGTGGGTATGGCGACCAATATCCCCCCTCATAATTTAAGAGAGACCATTGACGCTATAAATCTTGTTATAAAAAACCCCGACACAACTCCCGCCGAGATCATGACGGTAATCCAAGGTCCCGATTTTCCCACGGGCGGTATCATTATGGGCAGATCGGGGATCAGAAGCGCTTATATGACCGGCAGGGGAAAGATCACCCTGAGAGGCAGGGCGGAGATCGTGGAGGAAAAGACCCACACCCGCATTGTGGTCACCGAGATCCCCTATATGGTAAATAAAACAAGGCTGTTGGAAAATATCGGCATGCTTATGCACGATAAGCGTATCGAGGGTATTTCCACACTGCGGGACGAATCCGACCGTACGGGCATGAAAATAGTTATGGAGCTGAAAAGGGACGCCAATGCAAACGTGGTGCTCAACAAGCTTTATAACTATACTCAGCTTCAGGATACGGTGGGCGTTATCATGCTGGCTCTTGTAAACGGAGAGCCGAAAATTCTTACCCTTAAGGAAATGATAGACCAGTACATTGTTTTCCAAGAGGACGTGGTAAGAAGAAGGACCGCCTACGATCTGGAAAGGGCAAAGCAGAGAGCCCACTTGCTGCAAGGCTTTATGCTGGCTATCGACAATATCGACGAGGTAATTGCGATCCTTCGCTCCAGCAAGAACGAGGCGGAGGGCAAGGAAAGGCTTATGGAGCGGTTTAAGGAGGCGGATCTGTCAAATCTGCTGCACCGAGCCATGGACGAAAAGTATCAGGACATAGTATTCGAGCACACGGTAGGTCTTTCTGTGGAGCAGGCGGAGGCTATCGTAAAAATGCGCTTGGGTCAGCTGACAGGCATGGAGAGAGAAAAAACAGAGGACGAATTAGCCGAATTAATGGGCAAAATTTGGGATTATAAGGAAATTTTGTCAAATGAGGAGAAGGTCAAGGAAATAATCTCGACCGAGCTGGAGGCTATCAGGAAAAAATACGGCGACGAGAGAAGAACATCTATCGAGGACGTCAGCGGAGAGGTGGACATCGAGGATCTGATCCCCGTGGAGGAATCGGTCATCACCTTTACCAATATAGGCTACATCAAGCGCCAGCCCATGGAGATATACAATCTGCAAAGGCGGGGCGGCAAAGGCGTCAGCGGCATGAAGCAGAGAGAAGAGGACTTTATAGAAAATCTCTTTGTAGCTTCCAGTCACGACGATATTTTGTTTGTATCCAATTTGGGCAATATGTATAAGCTGCGCTGCTACGAGATACCCGAGGGCGGCAAGCAGAGCAGGGGAGTAAACATAGTAAATCTGCTGCAATTATCCGAGGGCGAGCAGATAGCCGCCATGATGAAGACCTCGGATTTTGCGGAAAACAAGTTTTTTGTATGCGTTACCAAGCAGGGAAAGATCAAGCGCACACCCTTGTCCGAATATAAAAATCTCCGCAAGGGCGGACTTAGAGCAGTGGGCTTGGACGAGGGCGACGAAATTGCGGCCGCATTCCTTACCGAAGGCGACTGTCATATTATGGCGGCTACAAGAAACGGTGCTATCATCTGCTTCCTTGAAACGGATATAAGAAGCATGGGCAGAACCGCTCACGGCGTAAGAGCGATAAAGCTTCGGGAGGGCGACTATATAGTAGGCTCCTGCAAGGCTTACGACAAGGATATGACATTGCTTACGGTAACCGACAAGGGCATGGGCAGACGGTGCAGAGTAACCGGCTATCGGGTTCAAAAGCGGGGCGGCTACGGTATCCTCAACTACAAGGTAAGCGAGGAAAAGGGCTATGTTTGCGGAATCAGAGCCTTGGGTCCCGACGACGACGTGATACTGATAAACACCGACGGAATTATTATCCGTATCAGAGCCAACGATCTGAGGATCATGGGAAGATATGCGACAGGCGTCAGGTTAATGAAGCTTAGCGGCGACAGCAAGGTGGTAGCCTTTACCAGAACCGAGCATGACGACACTCAGGAAACCGAGCAGATCGAGGAGGTCAGCGAGGAGGATATGAAGGCAGCCGAGCTGGAGGAGGAGAACGAGGTCATTGCCGACGATGAGGCGGCGGAGCCGGATGATGAGTAATCCGCATTTGGATAATATTAATAAAAGTGAAGACATAGTTTAATGATTATCACTATGGTTAAGGGTGTGTGTTTATATATTCACAGTTTAATGTTGATAAAATATGATGTATAATTGTAAATTTAAGGTTTAATTTGAGAAAGGAAAGTAATATGAAAAAATTATTTAGTAAAGGTTTAATTTTCTTATTTGTATTTATGATGATTGTTTTAAATACTGGATTGATTAATGCAGAATCAATTACAGAGGGCTTAACAGAATATAGTGCAGGTGGTGTTAAAACATCAGGAACTAACTCTTTTGTGCCAGCATATGATGACGGTGGAAAGCCTTCTTCGTATCCACTGCTTGATTATTTGAATGGCTCATATTACTCAACAAAAAAGGGAGGCTGTACTTGTCATAGTTGGTGTAACGAAAATTCAAGTTGCGATTGTATTAAATTTGATGGTGCAAGTCAGTGTGACGGTTTTGCAAGATATATTTATTATGTTTCGCATAATCATGAATTATTTACCAGCAAATCGTATACAAATGTATATGATTACATAGATGTAAATAAAGCAAAAAAGCTTTTTAAAGGTACTCCGACGGGTACATATATAAGAGTAAAACCCACTAACGGAACTCATGATCATTCAATTTCAATTATAGATACAAATGATTCTACGATAACAATTTATCATGCTAATGTAGATGGTAAATGTAAAGTTGAGTATAAAGAATATTCATGGGCGGATTTTGTCAGCAAATATTCATATCTATATTTTTATTTAAAGTAGTAAAAATATTATGATATTACTTGATAAAGGAGAATAAATGAAAATACTTTTCAAAAAAATCTTCTTTTCGGCAGCCGCATTTACAGTATCCTCTGCCTTGCTTTTAACGGGGTGCAGTACCCGGCAGGGTGAAACCGTTGCAATTGAAGCTTCGGATAGCGTTCAATCGGAAAGCGTTCCAACAGAGCCTGTGGTTTCTTCCGAAGAAATCACTCGGGAGGAAGCAGCGGAGGCGGACAGCGGGAATGTGTTGGAGGAAAAAATCCGGCGGGTGGAAGATGAGGGTATACTTCTTCCCGACGAGTCACGAGTTCCAAAGACTTCAGCCGTTGAAATCAAGGACGGTTATTGGGCAAAATTTGATTATGCATTTGTAAGATATGCAAAGCCCTTTTATGTTGATTCGACTGTGGCGGAAATATATGATACCGAGCATAACTGTTTTTATGCAGGCAATTTTAACAAAATTTTATATCCCGATTATGTAAAGGTCAAGACGGGAGATCAGCTCAAAAACGGGCTTAAGGTAAAGGACGCAGAAATGCATGTGCGTTTTCTTGAAGAACCCGACGGTCTTGCATATTCCAAGGTGTTTCTTGATGGCAGCGTTACATGGGAGGGTCGGCTGTACTGTTATTTTGAGGACGAGTTTCAATATTCGGCAGGAGACTTGATTTTTTATCCAAATCCTTCCGTAAACGACTTTATTCCGTTAACGGCGAATTTTC
>JAMPBF010000229.1 GCA_023666805.1 Bacillota bacterium | reverse complement strand
ATGCCTCATCTTGCAGAAGCCTACGGCGGCGAACCCATCTCATACTTTACGGTATATGTCGAGCCTCTCGAAAGCGGAGCATATACAATATACTTCCTGTTCTGAACTAAGCTTCCGTATCGGCAACCATAATATACAGCGAATCCCTCTGCATCAAGCGGAGGGATTTTTCATTACAAATTTTAAACATGAAAGGAATGGTCATAAATATGAAAAGAACTGTGCCAACGCGTATTCTGAGCCTTGTACTCAGTATCGCCATGTGTCTTTTGTCACTGCCTTTATCGGCATTTGCCTTTGACTTTTCATCGGGAGTGACGGCAATGGGCAGACTGAACGGCAATTATGTAGGAGCTGACGGAGAAAAGTATTATTCCGACAGCTATCAGTATATCGCATACGACAAAAACGGAAATACAAGCCTTCATACGGCAGACAGCTTTACCTGTACCCGACTGATTCTGATACAGGACTCAGAGATATATCAGGTTATGTGCGTTGAAGCGGGCATCGACTACGGTATCTATGAAACCTATACAGGATACTCCGAGCAGAACAGCGAATACTTTCAAAACCTGCCCTTTTCTGCTCAGTACGGTATTATGCTGACATCCGTTTACGGATGGCGTCCCGGCAAGACCGCACCTGTCAGCGGAACAAATGAGGATGATTTCGCCATGGCAACGCAGACCATCATATGGGAGTATCAGCAGCAGCTCAGAACAAGTCCCACATCACTGCAGGAAAACAGTTACGGAATCAGAGCCGACAACTATTTCCGAACCATAAAGGGCAGACCCGCCGAAAAGTGCTACTACTGGATACTTGAGCAGATGAAGACCCATGCAACAATACCGAGCTTTGCCTCAAACAGAAGTTCATCTGCCGAAGTGTATACGCTGAAATATGATTCCAATGCGAAAAACTACAGCCTTACGCTTACCGACACAAATAATACTCTGGCTGATATACAGCTTGACGGCAGCGGCATCACGGTTACAAGAAGCGGAAATAAATATACTTTCACCTCATCAGGCATGATAAAAGACCCCGTCGCTGTTTCGGCACATAAAAATGTGCCGGGAATAGAAGGCAATTTCCTCATTTGGGGACATCCCGGCTCACAGGCGGCAGTAACGGGCGTCAAAGATCCTGTGGTGTTTTATGTAAAGATCAAAACAGAAACTACAGGCGTCGGACGAATAGTAAAGCATTCAGAGGACGGAAAGGTCGACGGAGTACGCTTTAAAGTTTCGGGAAACGGTATAGATAAAACCGTTACTACAAAATCCGACGGTACTGTGGATGTAGAACTGATGCCCGGCGTATACACCGTGACTGAGCAAATAGAGGAAAAATATGAGCCGCAGAAGTCTGTCAGTCTTACTGTAGTATCGGGAAAAACTACAACGGTAACCTTTGATAACAAGCTCAAGCGAGGCAGCCTTACAGTTACAAAAACAAGTGAGGACGGACTGAGTGAAGGAGCAAAATTTCATCTATCCGGCACATCCCTTTCAGGTTTGGCCGTGGATGAATACGCGTCAGTAGACAAAGATGGAAAAGCGTATTTCAATAATGTTCTTATTGGGTCGGACTATACTCTTGAAGAAGTAGATATTCCCGAACGTTATGTTGTTCCCGAAAAGCAGACTGCAGCTATCGAGTGGAATAAAGTTACGAACAAATCCTTTGAGAATATCCTCAAGAAATGGCAGCTCACCGTAACCAAAAGTGATTCCGAATCAAGAACGGCACAAGGTGATGCAACACTCAGCGGCGCCAAATACGGTATTTACAAAGGCGATCAGCTTGTGGACGAATACTGTACTGACATAAACGGTCAGTTTGTCAGTAAGGAATACATCTGCGGAGATGACTGGACTGTCAGAGAGCTTGAACCCAGTGAAGGCTATCTTCTCGATCCGACAGTTTATCACATCGGCGCAGAAGCAAAGCTCTATGCGGTGGAGCATAACCGCACCGAAAGCAATGTAACCGAAACGATTGCCAAAGGGAAAATTGCTCTCATCAAGCACTGCGATGACGGCTCAACACAAATCGAAACTCCTGAAGTCGGTGCGGAGTTTGAGGTGTTCCTCAAGTCATCAGGCAACTATGAAATCGCAAAGGAATCCGAAAAAGATATCCTTGTCTGCGATGAAAACGGCTTCGCACAATCCAAAGACCTGCCCTACGGCATTTATACTGTCCGTCAGATCAAAGGCCGGGATGGCAAAGAGCTTCTGCCGCCTTTCGATGTGTTTGTGAAAGAGGACGGCGAAACCTATCGTTACCTCATTAACAACGCTGCCTTTGAAGCGCTCATTGAGATCGTAAAGAAAGATATCGAAACAGGCAAAGTGATCCCGGCATCGGGAATAGGCTTTAAGGTACGAAACATTGCCAACGGTGAGTATGTTGTTCAGCATATCAACTATCCGACTCCCATAGACATCGACATCTACTACACCGACAGCACCGGAAAACTTATGCTGCCCGAAGCGCTCCCTTACGGAAATTATGAGATCATTGAGCAGAACACCTGTTACGGATATGTTCTCGACACGAATCCCGTACCATTTACAGTGGATGGCAGCAATGCAGTTGTCACTGTAGAAAAACACAATATCGCACAGAAAGGAACGATTACTGTCAGCAAGACAGGCGAAGTATTCTCTTCTGTTGTTGAAACGGACGGAGTCTATCAGCCTGTATATTCTGTACAGGAACTTTCAGGTGCGGGATATGAGATCACTGCAGCCGAGGATGTCTATACTTTGGACGGCACACTCAGACATGCCAAAGGCGATGTAGTCGCAGAGATTACCACAGGCGAAAACGGGACAGCCACCACAGAACCGTTGTATCTTGGCAAATTCGAGGTACGCGAAAAAACTGCGCCGTATGGCATGGTCATCAGCGATGAGTTTCATTCAGTGAAATTGACTTATGCAGGACAGGAAATTGAGATCACCGAAACAGCGACAAGCTTCTATAACCAGCGGCAGAAAGCATCAGTAAGTCTCTACAAAGTGCTGTCACAGGACGAACGATTCCAAATCGGCATGAACAGGGAAGTCCTCTCAGTACAGTTTGACTTGTTTGCAGCGGAGGATCTGACAGCAGCAGACGGCAGCACGATTCCGTCAGACGGTCTCTTGGAAATCGTAAACTGTGACGAAAACGGCAATGTAACTTTTACCACAGATATTCCTGTAGGTGCAAAAGCCTATGTTAAGGAAATCGCTGTGGACAGCCAATATATCCTCTCCGATGAAAAATACCCTGTAGAATTTGTGTATGCAGGACAGGAAATTGACGATGTGGAAATCAAAGCCAACGACGGCGAAGCCATTGAAAACAATCTCATCTATGGAAATATCAAGGGCTTGAAAATCGACCGTGAAACCGAGGAAACCATTGCAGGCGCTTTGTTCGGTCTGTTCCGCACGGATACAACAGAGTTTACTGCAGAAAAACCAATCCTTACTGCCGAGTCCGGCGAGGACGGCGTCTTCAAATTTGAGAATATCCCGTATGGAAATTGGCTTGTCAAGGAACTGAAGCCTGCCAAGTCCTTCCTCCCCAACGAGGAAATCTACCCTGTGACT
>JAMPBF010000228.1 GCA_023666805.1 Bacillota bacterium | reverse complement strand
ACGGCTCGGACCCCGTTTCAATGCACAACTATTACACCTATCTTTACAACAAGGCCGTATTTGAGCTTTTGACGGATTTTTACGGCGAAAACAACGCCTGCCTGTTCGCCCGCTCGGCCACTGCGGGCGGGCAGAAATTCCCCGTACACTGGGGCGGCGACTGCTCCGCCAATTACAACTCCATGGCGGAGACCATAAGGGGAGGACTGTCCCTTTGTCTCAGCGGCTTCGGCTTCTACAGCCATGATATTTCGGGCTTTGAAAGCACCGCCACACCCGATATTTACAAGCGCTGGACAGCCTTCGGGCTGCTTTCCTCCCATTCCAGGCTTCACGGCAATTCCACCTACAGAGTGCCTTGGCTTTTTGACGAGGAAGCGGTTGACGTGCTGAGATTTTTCGTAAACCTGAAGGGCAGATTAATGCCGTATCTTTGGACGCAGGCGGTCAAGACCCACGTCAAGGGCGTTCCCATGATGAGGGCTATGGTCATGGATTACAGCGGCGATCCCGTCTGCCTGACCTTGGATAAACAGTATATGTTAGGAGATAACCTGCTTGTAGCGCCTATTTTAAACGACGAGGGCTTGGGCGAATTTTATCTGCCGAAGGGAAAATGGACGGATATTATAAGCGAAAGGGTTTATGAGGGAGAGAAATTTTACCATGAGAAATACGACTATTTCAGCCTGCCCTGCCTTGCAAGACCAAACTCGATAATAGCCTTCGGAGATTTTAAAAAGGGCTTTGAATACGATTATTTGGAAAACGCCGAATTTGTTGTTTATCAGCCCGAGGAGGACGCTCCCATCACCGAAAAAATTTGCGATAAAGACGGCAAGGAAATTTTCTCGTTAACGGCGGTAAGGCACGGCGATGAGCTGGAGATCGGCTTTACCGAAACCGATAAAAAGTTCTTTGTAAGAGCGGCGGGGCATGAGAAAACCGCCGTCGATCCTGCAAAGGGAAGGGTCACGCTGAAGCTGTGAGAAAGCAGCGGAAAAATTCAGTCAAAATAAAGGAGTAACCTATGGAAAAGCTTTATAAAATCACTTTGGGAGCAGCCCCCTGCGCACTTGATATTGGAGACGGCAGCGAGAGAGGAGAATATGTTAATCAGGACTATATGCTGAATGTTTTGGGCAGACCTCACCGCTGCGTTAATTTAATGTACACCTACTATCCGAAGGACAAGGAATGGGACGGCAAAAGCAAGATCTCGCAAATCTGCAAGGATATGGAGATCCATTATCAGTGGGATTATCCCTACGACGACTATTTCCCCTACGGGGGAGGCATCGGCGGCAGCACCGAGGGAGAGCCCTTTGTATTTATGAAGGACATACGCCGCCACGGGCAGGACGTTTCTCTTACACTTACCGTAGACTGTTCATTAGAGGACGAATACCTGCGGCAAATCGCAAGGGAGCTCAAGCCCTACGGACGAATGAAGCTGAGAATAAACCATGAGTGTGCGGGAACTTGGTTCACCCACAACAAGCGGTTTTCATACGCCGAGGTCGGCGCATTTTTCGTAAGATTTGCAAGGATCGTCAAGGAGGAAGCGCCCCAAATACAAACTATCTTCTGCTCCGGCTTTATGGATACCGAGAAGGAATTGGACAAATACGCAGAGGCTTTCAGGGAAGCCTTTAAGATCGCCGACATGTGGAGCGTGGACGCATATTTGGCGCTGAATTTCGGCTGGCCCTTCAGCATTGCGGAAAAGGGCGGAGAGGGCTTTTCCGTCGGAAACGCAGAGGTGAATTTCCAAAGATATAAAAAGACCTTCCAAAACCTCACAGAGCTTTGCGGCGAGGAAAAGCCGATGATAACGGCGGAGCTGAACGCCGACGGAGACGTGACGGGAGCGGCTGCACAAGCCGAATCGCTGCTGCGCTTTTACGGCAGGATCAAGGAGGAAAAAGCCGATTGGTTCAAATCGGTCTCCTTTTACCAATTCCGAGACAGGGGACGGCTGGGTCTGGAGACCGAGGATCCCAACAACAGCTCCGTTGGTATCAAGCAGCCTGTTATGGAGGAATACAAAAAAATTATTGCCGACGATTATTTTTCTCCCGAGATCAAAACGGCGGGGGAGACCCAATTGCCCTGCAAAATGCGTTGGGGCGGGGCGGAGGATTCGGAGGGCTTGGGAATACGGCTTGTCTTTAAGAAAAACCCCGTGTTCTGCGAGATCACATTCGAGGATCGGCTGTGCCTGATGCTGGAGCTTAACGGACGGTGGTTTTACAAAAGCGCTAAAGTCAAGACCGTGGATCTGATGACCGCCTTTCACGAAAGACCGTTGGAGGGTGAAACGGAGCTTTGCTTAAAGATCTTTTCCACTCCTCCCGAGGGGATAAATCCCGACACCGGCGCAAAGGACTGGGATATAAACTATTATTCGGTGCTTACACAAATGCCGGAGCTCAGGATCAGGTATGAGAGCGTGGAGAATGTGGGGTAAGACGGGATAAGGGTGCGATCGGGCGGATAGGTGTGCGGTTAAGGTTCATCGAAGGATATGTCGCAGTTGGTCAGGTGGGATTTTAGGGTTTCTTTGGCGGGGGTTGAAATTCGGTTATTGTACAAATCCAAATGTTTTAAGTTAGTAAGATTTAAAAGCGGTGATATATCGGAGATTTGATTGTAGTGCAAACCTAAACGTGTCAGGTTAGTGAGATTTGACAGTGGTGATATATCGGAGATATAATCACCGTTCAAAGATAATTCTGTTAAGTTAGTAAGATTGGACAGCGGTAATAGATCAGAAATTTGCATATTCTGCAACCATAATTCTGTCAAATTAGTTAAATTAGAAAGCGGTGATATATCAGAGAACTGACCATAACATAAATTCAAAAAAGTTAAATTGGTAAGATTGGAAAGAGCTGAAATATCAATAACTTGATCAGTGTTCATCTGTAAATATGTCAAATTAGTCAGATTAGAAAGCGGCGATATATCATCAATTTGATTTTCCCACAAGTCTAAGTATGTCAAATTGGCAAGATTGGAAAGAGTACTGATTTCAGAAATTTGATTATGTTCTAAATCCAATCTTGTCAAATTGGTAAGATTATAAAGCGGCGATATGTCGGAAATTTGATTATACTTTAAATCCAAGCTTGTCAAATTGGTAAGATCCGAAAGTACAGCCAACGGTGCTATGTCTGTCAACCCTACATACACAATACTTATTTTTTCCAATCTTACAAGCTGACGAATTTTATTTATGTCGTCTTGCAATAAATTCTCGGATATGCATATCGCCACATCAAAACATTTATTTTTTTCGTCTATGTAATAATATGTCCTGCCTGCGCTTTCATATATTTCCTCATTGTACACCAACAAACTTTTGGTAGTAGCAATATCGACCTCCGTTCCTGCAATGGTCACCGACCCCATAGGCCCAAAAACAGCCTCCTCCGCTTCCGTCTGTGTAGTCTGCGGCGGCTCGGTTTCTGTTGGCTTTGTAAGCTCATCAAGCTTATTTTGCAAACGCAGATCTCCGGTTTTTTCAAAGCCGGTTTTTAAGGTCTCTATCGCCTTTTCGCTGTCCCCCAACCCCAAATATGCCTCCACTAAGCCGAGGTATGCGTCGGCGTTCATCGGTTCTATCTCTATGGCTTTTTGAAACTCGATGACCGCCT
>JAMPBF010000227.1 GCA_023666805.1 Bacillota bacterium | reverse complement strand
GTGAAGCTTAAGGTAGCCTTCGTTTTTTCCAACAAGGTGCGTTTGATCGAGCATTACCATAACTCCAGCTGGCTCGAACACGGCGGAAGTCCTGACAAGGCTTTGAGACAGGCGTTTGTTTATCAAATAGACGCATATCTTAAAAATAACAACAAGTATCAGAAAAACGAGAGCAAAATCACCTTTAACGATGTGGAGGACAGCCTGATTTTTGTTTCCTCCAACTTTTCCACCCAAACCAGCTATGAAAATCAAACGAAAAAAGCCATTAACAACAGGTTTATACAAGAAGCCATGTCCGATTGGCTTAAGCGAAACCTTGAAATTTACTTTATAGAAAATCCGGACGAAGCGGTCAGAATTTGCGAGCAGGTCTTAGTTAACAAGCGTTCAAGAGAAAATGCGGATAAAATGCGGCAAAATCTTAAGAAAAAGCTTGAGGGCAACATTGATTTAAGCAATCGGGTAGAGAAATTCGTAGACTGCCGCAGCAAGGATGTCGAAAAGCGCGAGCTTTATATAGTGGAGGGTGATTCGGCATTGGGTTCCGTAAAGCTTGCCAGAGATTCGGAGTACCAAGCTATAATGCCGGTCAGAGGAAAGATTTTAAACTGTCTAAAGGCAGGATATGACAAGATTTTTAAAAGCGAGATCATTACCAATCTGCTAAAGGTCTTGGGCTGTGGAGTAGAGGTGCAAAGCAAGGCTAACAAGGAGCTCTCCAATTTCAGCATTGAGAATTTGCGCTGGAATAAGATAGTGATCTGCACCGATGCGGATTATGACGGCTACCAGATCCGTACCTTGATTTTAACCATGCTTTACCGTTTGACCCCTACTTTAATTCAGCAAGGCTATGTTTATATAGCGGAATCGCCGCTTTATGAAATCGAGTGTAAGGACGAAACCTTTTTTGCTTATACCGAGGCAGAGAAAAATCGTATTTTAAGCGATTTTGACGGTAAAAAATACACTATACAGCGTTCAAAGGGTCTTGGCGAAAACGAACCCGAGATGATGTCCTTAACTACCATGAATCCCGATACAAGACGGCTTATAAAGGTCATGCCCTCTGACGTTGCCGCTACGCAGGAAATGTTCGACATGCTTTTGGGCGACAACCTTAACGCCAGAAAAGATTATATCGCAAAGTACGGCAGCCACTATTTGGATATTATAGACGTCAGCTAAATGGATCCTATAAAAATAAATTTTTCGGAGTAGAAATTGAAAAAGAACAGTAAAAAAGAACCAAAAATAAATAAAAACGCCATTCAAAAGGCATATATCGAGGGAGCGGGCATTGTCGCCGAAAAGCCTATAACAGACACCCTTGAAGAAAACTATATGCCTTACGCCATGAGCGTTATAGTTTCCCGCGCTCTTCCTGAAATAGACGGCTTCAAGCCCTCTCACAGAAAGCTTTTGTATACCATGTATAAAATGGGGCTTTTAAACGGTGCAAGAACAAAGTCAGCCAATATCGTAGGTCAGACCATGAGATTAAATCCTCACGGTGATATGGCAATCTATGAAACCATGGTGCGTCTTACAAGGGGAAATGAAACTCTTTTGCATCCTTATGTTGACAGCAAGGGGAATTTCGGAAAGGCATATTCGAGGGATATGTCCTTTGCCGCCAGCCGTTATACCGAAGCAAAGCTGGACAAGCTCTGCAATGAGATTTTTTCGGACATTGACAAGGACACGGTGGATTTTGTGCCCAACTACGACAATACAATGACCGAGCCTGCCCTGCTTCCCGCAAAATTTCCCTCTATACTTGTAAATAATAATATCGGTATTGCCGTATCGATGTCCAGCAATATTTGTTCCTTTAATCTTACGGAGGTGTGTGAGACTGCCGTAAGTCTTTTGAGAGATCCCGACCATGATATAATTTCCACGCTGAAGGCGCCCGACTTTCCCGGCGGCGGTTTTGTGCTTTACGATGAAGACGAGCTGAGAAAAATTTACGATACGGGCAGGGGTTCGGTTAAAATCAGGGCTAAGTATAATTACGATGCGGATTCCAATGTCATAGAGGTAACGGAAATACCACCTACGACCACGGTGGAGGCCATAATCGACCGCATAGTCGATTTGGTAAAGCTTGGCAAAATAAAGGAAATTTCAGATTTAAGAGATGAAACAGATCTTTCCGGTTTAAAGCTCGCCTTAGATCTTAAAAGGCGCACGGATCCCGATGCGCTTATGCAAAAGCTGTTCAAATTAACTCCTTTGCAGGATTCCTTTGCCTGCAACTTTAATATTCTCATTGAGGGTACGCCCAAGGTTATGGGAATTCGCGAAATCCTTAAAGAGTGGACGGATTTCAGAACAAGCTGCATTAAGCGCAGAATCACCTTTGATTTGGGCAAAAAGCGGGAAAAATTACATTTACTGTTGGGCTTACAGAAAATTTTGCTCGATATAGACAAGGCGATAAAAATAATCCGCGAAACCGCCGAGGAGTCGGAGGTCGTGCCTAATCTGATGATAGGCTTCGGTATCGACGAGGTTCAGGCGGAATTTGTGGCGGAAATAAAGCTTCGTCATATCAATAAAGAGTATATTCTCAAACGGTTGGAGGAAATCAACGACTTAAAAACCGATATAGCGGATATGGAGGATACTCTTGAAAGCTCCCGCAGAATAAAGAATATCATAATTTCCGATTTAAAGGACATTATTGCCAAATACGGTCAGCCAAGAAAAACTCTGCTCTCCTACGATACGGCGGAAATCGAGATTGAAGAGGAGGAAGAGCCCGACTTTAACGTAAATATTTTTATTACCAAGGACGGTTACTTCAAAAAAATAACTTCTCAATCCCTCAGAATGAGCGGAGAGCAAAAGCTGAAGGAAAATGACCAAATTGTTTTGGAGCAGGAGGTTTCCAACAAGAGCGATTTGCTTTTCTTCACCGATAAGGCGGTGGTGTATAAGTCAAAGGTAGGTGTATTTGAACAGACTAAGGCCAGCGTAATGGGTGACTTTGTCCCTGCTAAGCTGGAGTTCGATAACGGAGAAAGTCTGGTGTTCTCCGCAGTTACTGCGGATTACAGCGAAACCCTGATGTTGTTTTTCCAAAACGGCAAGGCTGCAAAGATACCTTTATCCTCTTTTGAAACCAAAACCAATCGCAAAAAGCTCGCTAACGCCTATAATACGGATTCTCCCTTAGTGGCTGCCTTTGTGATAAAAGAGGATACGGACTTCCTGCTCCAATCCACAGCGGGAAAAATTCTTATTTTTTCCTCCGCACTTCTTATGTCAAAGGCGTCAAGAGATACGCAAGGTGTTCAGGTAATGCGACTGACAAAATCGGAGCTTGCCATTGCAAAAATCTACAACGAGGGCGATCTGGAAAACGGCGGGGAATATGTGGTAAAAAATATTCCCATGGCAGGAAAATCCGCCGATTTCAATGCGGGACAAATGACCTTTGATTAATTATTACAAATTTATTGCTCCGCCAATTAAATATTGAAGAATTTTGCGCCGAACCCTTGCCGAAAGACAAGGAGCTGTGACATAGTATTTCGACAAGGGGCAAGCAAAAAATTCAAGAGTTAGTTGGGGGAGCAATAATAAAAATCAGCAGCGATTTAATAAAATTGTTGCTACAGTCTGTCGAAAAAGTCCAAACTTATAAATTTCGGAGGGAAAAGAGGCTT
>JAMPBF010000226.1 GCA_023666805.1 Bacillota bacterium | reverse complement strand
TTTCGTAGGGGAGGGTCTTGACCCTCCCGCCGTACACAATAATAATTTTTGCTGCATTAGGCTTTTTCGACAGACTGAGATAGACTTTGTCTACCTTTCAGAGCGAAAACAGTATAATAAGCAACGCTAACGCAAATCCCGCAGCCTCTTCAACTGCGGGATCCGTTTCAAACGTCTCTGCCGAAAGCAGTTCGCAAAGCCATGACGGGATTTCAATCTGCATTTAACCCCTTAATTATTCAGCCACCCGACGATCTCCGTCTCCGACCTCTCCAACGCCGCCATACATTCGGCTTTGTGCTTGCCGAAGCTCTTGTACATCAGCCCGATAATCGGTATCATTTTGAACAGCCTCTTTTCCCGCTCTCGGTTCGGCATCATTCCCGTCAAGTGACTGACGTTCGGGAAGACAAGCGCTTTAAAATCTCGGGAATATTTTTTGCTTTCGAGATATTTTTGAATTGCCCTTACCGAATACTCTGCGTCCCACATTTCGTCCGCACCGCCCGCTATCAGCAAAATGCGGGCGTCGGTTTTTTCATAGGGAATAAACGCCGCTCGTTCGCAGATTTTGTCTTGATAGGCGTCGTGATAAGCGACCCACATTCCCGTCACCTTGTGGGAAGCGGCGGGGTGCTTTTGATATTTCATCGCTTTGACCTTGGAAAAATCCGCACTGACAAAAGGAATTTCTTCGCCCTGCCGCACTGCGGCACTATGACCCGTCATATGCTTTTTATCCGCCGTTGTTCCCTCAAAGGGGACGTGTGCGGGAGATACCAAAATCACGTTTTCGATACCGCCGACGTATACGGCGGTGAGCGCAGCGAAGATCGAGCCCATCGACATTCCGTAGACGCTTATGTGCGGTATCTTCCCCGTTTGTCGGAGATATTTTACCGCATTTTCAAACATCTCGAGCGGGCATCTGTCGGGCGAATCGGGCAGCCCCTCTGCGCCGAACAGTGACACGGACAACCCGATAAATCCGTAGTCGGCGAACCGCTCCGCTATTTTTATGCCGGGCAGAATGCTCTTTTCGCCGCCCATAATCACGATTACGGCTTTGTCGGTCTCACTGTCCGGTTCAGCCATATGCCCGACAAAGCCGTGCGTTTTCATATTAAAATCCGAATGCTTCATTTATCCTGCTCCGTAAATTATCCCTTTTTTAAACGAAAGAAATATCGGGAAGCATGCCGCAAAATTGACAAAACCGCCGACTGCCGCTAAAACGATCTCCGTTGAGATCCCGTAAAAAGCGATATGAATAATCCCGATCACACCGCCTGCAAGCCCCGCAAGCATCAGCGTTCCGAAGCCCAAATTCTTTTGCAGCCGTGTGGATATTCCCTTTTCGCAGATTTTATTCAAATAGGATATATAAGCCGCACCGAAAATTACGCATATCAAATCGATCAAAGCCGCAAAATCCGCAAGGCTTTCAATGCCGTTTTTGCAAAAATAAACTATCCCGAAAATCAGCTGTAACAGCCAGCCGACGTCGCTTATGACCGCCAGTATAAAAAACGGGATATTCGGCAGCATTATCGTGTACCGAACGCCCGCACGCCCCTCGCACTCAAGCCGACGGATATGCTCGTCCGCCGCAGCTCGTTTGGTGCGGAAAATATCGTTTAAATTTTTCATAAATCCCCCGTCATTTGCCTTTTTTCGGCGTGTGGATATAATGACAGTCGCAGTATTCGCCGCCGCCCGCAAGGGTCTGCTCCCGGATAAATTCGGTGTTGGCGGCGTGCGCCATATCGTAATCCATTCTGCAAAGGGCGGGCGTGATCTCGGAAATTCCCCACTTTGTGAACAGGTACAAAATGCCGCAGGACGTGAATTTTGTCGTGTATTCGTTGAGCGTTTTTCCCGGCTCGAAGGTGTACCGCCACGAGCAGGGATTGTTATCGCTTTGGCTTTTGTGTGCGTTCTCGGCGAGCCTTTTTTGCCCCTTTTCGGTGTAGTTTTCCTCGCTTGTGATAAATTTCAGAAAGAGCTTGTTGTTCATCGCCGTTTCCCGTGCGTAAGCCGTCATTTCGTCCACGGAGGGCTTCGGGTCAAGCGACAGGTAGACTGCCCCATACATTGCCGCAAAAATCACGTTGAACGTAAAGCGGTTGCACGGGTCTTGTGCGGTCGCCAGCAGTTCCTTGTATTTTTTGTACGCCTTTTTCATGATCTCGCCGCTGTTCTCAAGGCGCAAAGTGTTGGTGAGCTCACGCCGCAAGCCGCTCTTAAAAGCGCTCCAGAAGAGCTTTTCTCTGATTCCGCATTTCATAAGATCACCTCATTTATTTTATCCTTCGTAATTTTTGCGGTATTCATGTAAAGAAGACTGTCCCAAAATCCCGTGTTCATTTTTTCTATCGCAGCGGCTGTTTTTAACACTCCGTCCCTCATCTCGGAATAGACGGTGCGGGCATATAACGTCTGAAGCACGGTTTACGGCACGCCCTGTATTTTTTCACAGCTTCTCCTATTTTAAGATCAGCGACATGATCCATGCGATCAGCGCAACCGAGACAGGATAGACGATCAGCGTTGCGAGCCACTTTTTGATCTGCGTTTTCGGCGGAATGTACGGGCGCAGATCCTCGGTGCCGGGGATTATCCATGATTTCCCGTGACTGACCCAAAACATCTCGATAACCAATTTGTCGAAAACGCCCATTATCATAATGATTATCAGCGACTGCAAAAAGCCCTGTGCAAAGCCCCGTGCGCCGTTTACAAGATACACGGCGGCAATGATATAGCCGTAATACAAAACCAGCCCTACCGTCGTAAAAATCACCGAGCGGCGCTTGATCTTTTTCTCGGTGGTAAGCCCCAATTCCACGGCTCTTTTCTGAACGTCCTTTTCATAGAAATGCGCCATTCCCACCGCACCGTTCCGTATTCCGATCCGACACATCAGCCATAAAAGAAAGCACAGTATCAAGCCCTCTAAAATCACAATCGGTAAATTCAATTTTATGAACCTCCTTTAAACGAAAAACAGCTTTTGAAAAGTGAAATCGCTGCGCCTCACATCAAATTAACTATCTCGAGCAGCCGAGAAAAAAGGTTGCTATGATTGCCTTGTGGAATGCGCCGAGAGTTTTTTCGGCGAGTGGGAAGTTATTTTCCTCCATTATTTTTTTGCAGATCACGGCTTGCAGACATAACACGGAGTGAAGGAAAAATCAGCCGATAAGCCGATATAGCCGCATATTTCCATAACGGAGGCAAGCGCCGTCATAACAGTAAATCCCGCTGCAAAGCCCGTAAACGCCCATTGCAGCAGAGGATCCGCCTTGTTTTCCATAAAAAGCGCACATCGGAACAGAGCGCAGTCCCGATAAAGGGGATCGCAGTGCATTGAAATCTGTTCATTCACGATTAGGCTCTCATTTATTCCACTCTCTTTGTACTTTTGAGTTAGGGTTAGCATTAACTAACCCGTAGTTAGCGTTAGCTAACACATAAAATATTATAACATATTATTTTCTGTATGTCAATCCAACCGACAGATATTTTTTTATCGATCGGTATCTATAATGTTTTTTATTTTTCTTTTGCATTATTATACATTTTCGGACTGTCGAAAAAGTCCAATGCGGCGGCAAATTATGAGCTTGTACAGCGGGCGGGGCAAGCCCCGCCCCTACATTATGCACGAAAAAATGCATTT
>JAMPBF010000225.1 GCA_023666805.1 Bacillota bacterium | reverse complement strand
CCGCCGCCTGTCTGAAAATTTCGGTCAGCTCTACCTTGGGGATCTCGCCGCATGCAATAAGATCCCGAAGCACATTTCCCGCACCTACGGACGGAAGCTGATGACTGTCTCCTACCATTATTAAAGAGGCTGACGGTTTTAAGGCTCTCAAAAGCGCTTCAAAAATCAAAACGTCTACCATAGACATTTCGTCTACGATAACCACATCTGCCTTTAAAGGATTTTTTTCGTTTTTCTTAAAGGAAAGCCTGTCCTTAGCGGTAAAATCCACCTCCAAGAGACGATGAATGGTATAGGCGTTTTCTCCGGTAACCTCGCTCATTCTCTTTGCCGCACGTCCTGTAGGAGCCGTTAAGGATATGTGCTTTTTCTGTTTTTTAAAAAGCCTGATAACACCGTTTAATGTGGTGGTTTTTCCCGTTCCCGGACCTCCTGTGAGAATGAACACCTTATTTCCCATACAACCGTTGATCGCAGCCTTTTGTAAAGCTTCATACCTTATATTTTCGGTAAACTCAACGCCTGCGATCTCATCGGACAGATCCTTTAGCTGTGCAGAAGAGGTTTTGAGCATTTCGGACAGCCTGTCGGTAATATATTTTTCCGCACGATGATATTCCGTTAAATATATGTAGCTCTTTTCACCGATATTTAAAATTTCTATCTGTCCTGCCTTAATCGCCTCGTCAATTCCCCTATGAATATCGCTTTTTTCAAGCTCCAAATATTCCACCGCCATATCTACCGTCTTGTTCAAAGGAAGACAGGTATGCCCGGAATTGGCATTTTCTCTTAAAATATAAAGCATTGCGGCAACCATGCGATTGGTATCGTTAACATTTATTCCTTCGGCATAGGCGATTTCATCTGCTTTTTCAAAATCGACCCCAAATTCACCCTCGCATAATATGTAAGGATTTTCTTTTATAAAAGCAATTGACGATGTCTCGTATTTCTTCCACACCTCAGAAGCGATCATAGGTCCTATCCCATATTGCTGCAAGTATTCCACGACCTTTTTCATGCCGCTGAGCTTACGGTATTCTCCGCTTATAAACAAAGCCTTGTCGCTTGTAACTCCCTTTAGCTCCGCAAGTCTTAAAGGGTCGTTTTCGATCACCTCTAAGGATTCATCGCCGTAAGCCTCTACGATCCTCTTGGCAAGCGCAGTTCCGACGCCCTTGATGATGCCCGAGCCCAAATATCTCCTTATTTCGCTTGGGGTCGTAGGCGGCAGCCGAGTGCAGCCTATCGCTTTAAACTGCCTTCCGTACTTTGCGCTGTTTACATAATTGCCCACAAGCTCCAGTCTTTCCCCTTCGGAAATGTCTCCCAATTCGCCGATAACGGTGATGGTTTGACCGCTGCAATCCATGTCGAAAACTATGTACCCCGTATCGGAGTTTTTAAAAATAACCTCTTCTACGCTTCCGCTTAATTGTTCGTAATTTTCTTCCATTATATCAACCTTTTGCTCTTCTCCTTAATTTTCCTTTTTTCATAAGCTTCTGAAAGCTTGCTGACGATCACACCGTACAACAGCCTCACCGATGCTATGCCGCCCAATATTCCGCAAAACATGGATAAAAACAAGCATAATAAACGCATATAATCACCTCAATGCAGTTTATGCATCGGGGTCGTTTTTGTTACTCTGCGGCTTATACATCACACAAAATTGCGTTCCAGCCTTCTTCTTCGGTTATTTTTTTAATTTTAATGCCGTTTTCGGATAAAGCCGCTTTAACCTCGTCAAGCCTTTCGGTTATTATGCCCGAAACGATCAGCTTGCCCTTATCCTTTAAAAATCCTCGAAACAAAGGACACATTTTAATTATAACGTCAGCCACAATATTGGCTGTAATCACATCATAGCCTGTACCGATCTTTTCTCTAAGTCCCTTGTCGTCTATAATATTACCGCAATACGCCGAATAATGCTCCTTGCCGTAGCCGTTTTGCTCGACATTTTCACAAGCCGTATTTACCGCATTTAGGAAAACATCTGTCATTACCGCCTTTTCTGCGCCCAACAGCAAAGCCGCAATTGACAAGATACCGCTTCCGCAGCCTAAATCCAATATTGCTTCTCCGCCGCTTATCACATCTTCAAGAGCTTCCATGACCAATTTTGTGGTATGGTGCTGTCCGGTGCCGAAGGAAGAGGCGGGATCGATTTCCAATATTTTTCTTTCCCCCGTGTTTTCAACATTCTCCCATGTAGGCTTGATAATAAGCTTTTTGCCTACATTAAAGGGCTTATAGTACTGCTTCCAATTATTTGCCCAATCCTCCTCGCAAATACTGTCGGTCTTTATCTCAAGGCTGCCGAAAAATCCTTCCCTGTCCCTGCCCTTTATATCAGCCAAAGCGCCTTTCAGAGATGCAAGCATTTCCATTCCCTGAACGTTTTCCTGTAAATAGCAGGTAATATGCGTCCGAACGTTTTTCAAATTCATCAGATCGTCGTCAACATAATCCCAATTCATTTCCTTATTTTCAAGAAAATCTTCAAAATCGGCGCTGTCATGAATTTCAAACCCGTTAATCCCCAGCTCGCTTATCATCATTGTAAGCGGATAAACCGCTTCGGATTCCGTATAAATATCTATTTTTTTAAATTCCATCTCTATACCTCCAAAACCCCGTCTACTATATTATGCATTATTTTTCCAAAAAAAGCAACCCATAATCGATAATTTCTCTTGAAATTTCAGCAAAAATATGTTAATATTATTTTGTAATTTTTTATAAAAGGACAAAAGGAATTATTATGGACTACAATGCATTAGCGGATCTGCTTTTTCCCGACATAACCAAAACCGTTGACTACTATGAAAAGCTTTATCCCGAAAGAGAGCTTCCCGAGGGCGCAAAGGTCACTCGCTTTGCACCCAGCCCTACCGGTTTTGTGCATTTCGGAGGACTTTTTCCCGTATTAGTCGGCGAAAGACTTGCTCACCAAAGCAGCGGCGTATTCTACCTGAGAATTGAGGATACCGATTCAAAACGAGAGGTCGAAGGTGCGGAATACGATTTAATAAAGGTTTTTGAAAATTTCGGCATTAATTTTGACGAAAGTATTGTAAAGGAGGGCGAATACGGTCCATACCGTCAAAGCGACCGTCGGGAAATTTACCGCACCTATGCAAAAGAGCTGGTAAAGCAAGGCAAAGCGTATCCCTGCTTTTGCACCGAAGAGGATATGCAGCAGCTTCGCAGCAGGCAGGAGGAACTAAAGCTTACGCCGGGCTACTACGGTGAATTTGTAAAATGCCGCAATTTAAGCTGCGAACAGGTCAAAGAAAATATTAACGCAGGAAAACCTTATGTACTGCGTTTTCGCTCCAACGGCAACCCCGACAATAAAATAAAATTTACCGACCTTGTAAAAGGCACAATTGAAGTGACCGAAAACCACATAGATCATGTATTGCTAAAAAGCGACGGTATGCCTACCTATCATTTGGCTCATGCGGTAGATGACCACCTAATGAGAACCACACATGTAGTAAGAGGCGAAGAATGGCTTTCGAGCCTGCCGTATCATATCCAGCTTTTCTCCGCCTTCGGCTTTAAGCTGCCTAAGTACCTCCACATTTCTCAGCTTATGAGAAAGGAGGGAGAGGCAAAGAAAAAACTGTCAAAAAGAGATAAGGGCGCCGGTATGAGCTATTATATAAGCGAGGGGTACCC
>JAMPBF010000224.1 GCA_023666805.1 Bacillota bacterium | reverse complement strand
TATAGCCTATAAATACGACAAAATGTTGAAAATTTAAGTAAAATATGATAAAATACTATTAATTTAAATGAAAGGAAGCCGTATATGAAAATAGAAGCCGTGATTTTTGACATGGACGGTGTAATATTGGACACCGAAACGCTTTTGGCTAAGTATTGGTGTCAGGCAGCCAACGAGTTTGGCTTTCCGATGGAGTACGAGCACGCATTGGAGCTCAGAAGCCTTGCCGGTGAATACGCCGCCCCTCTTTTGAAAAAATACTTCGGCGACAGGATCGATTATACCGCCGTTCGCAATCGCCGCAAGGAATTAATGAACACGGATATAGAGAAAAACGGCTTGAAAATGAAAAAGGGCGTTAAGGAGATATTGGACTATCTTGACGGCACGGATCTGAAAAGAGCCATAGCCACAGCCACCGATTCCCAAAGAGCCGAGCAGTATCTTAAAATGATCGGCATTTACGAAAGGTTTCCCGTAATATGCTGCGGACCTGCGGCAAAGCACGGAAAGCCCGCCCCCGACATATACCTTATGGCGGCGGAGCAGCTGGGGGCAAAGCCCGAGCGGTGCATAGCCGTAGAGGATTCCCCCAACGGCATAAGATCCGCCTACGGCGCAGGCATGATGCCCGTTATGATACCCGACCTGACCCCGCCCGACGAGGCTTTGAAAAAGCTTTTGTTCAGACAGTGCGAAAGCCTTGCCGAATTGCCTCCTATCTTAGAGGAGCTGCAAAAACAAAAAACCTATTAAATAAAAAGGAGCTACAGTTTATGAACGTTTTATCCGTCAAAGACCTGAATAAGGAGCTGAACTTCAATACAGCCGCTGCCGTGAATACCGCCGAGGATCTGTATCATCAGCAGCTGGACGCTGCGGCGGACACCGTGGCTTTAAATGCGGCGGAAAAGCCCATAGTCCTTTTGTCCGGTCCCTCGGGCAGCGCTAAGACCACCACGGCGTTAAGGCTGAAAAAGCTGTTGGAGGAAAGATCCTTAGCCGCTCACGTTATTTCCATGGATAACTACTTTCTGCCCTTAAACGGACTTTCTCCCGAGGAGCGCAGCAAGATCGATCTCGAGGCTCCCTCGAGAGTTGACCTTAAGCTGCTGGAGGAGCATTTGGGGAGATTTTTGGACTGCCTCCCCACACAGATCCCCACCTTTAATTTTGCGGATCAGACAAGAGGTCAGGGGGAGCTTTTATGCAGACAGGAAAAGGAAATAATAATCATAGAGGGTATTCACGCCCTGAATCCCGAGGTGATAGGCTCGGTGCACAGTCATGCTGTGGGTATGTACGTCAGCGTGCGAACAAGGCTCTCCCTTGAAAAGCAGCTTCTTCACCCCAGCAAGATCCGTCTTATGCGCCGCCTTATGCGGGACAGACTTTTCAGAGGCAGAGAGATCGAGGATATTGTCTGTGCCTTTCAGTCGGTTCAGAGAGGGGAACAGCTTTATATAATGCCTTACAAGGGAAATGCGTCGATAAACATAGACACCTTTATGTCTTACGAGGCAGCCGCCTATTGCAATGCGCTTTTGCCCCTGCTGGAAAAGGTATCTCCCTATTTCGAGCATTATGATATTGTAAGAGAGCTTATCGTTTTTTTAAATAAGATCACCCCGATCCAGCAGTCAGCAGTTCCCGAGCATTCCATTATACGGGAATTTATCGGCGGCAGCATTTTCAGCTACTGATTTTCGCCGCAGGAAGGATTATGTATGTATGCAAAGGTGAATACCGTTGGGCTCACGGGTCTGAACGGCTTTGAGGTAACGGTGGAGTGCAGTGCGGAAAAGGGCACTCCCGATTTTAGGATAGTGGGATTGGGCGATACCTCCATTCAGGAAAGCAGGCAGAGGGTTCTTGCCGCCTCCGCCAATTCGGGCTTCGGTGCGGCAAGGTATAAGGTCTCGGTAAATCTGTCCCCTGCGGACGTTAAGAAAACCGGCTCCTCCTACGATTTCCCTGTTTTGGTAAGCGTTCTTGCCGCAGCGGAGGAGATCGTTCCTCCCAAAAGCACCGACGCATTTTTGGGGGAGCTGTCCTTATCGGGAGAGCTGATCGCCACCAAGGGAATACTTCCGATGGTGAACGCTGCCAAGGAAATGGGGATAAAGCGCATATTCCTGCCCGAAGCAAACATTCGAGAGGCAGCCTTGGTAAGAGGTATAGAGCTTTACGGCATAAAGAGCATCACCCATTTGGCTGAATTTTTATGCGGCAAAGCAAAGCTTTCTCCCGCCGCACCTTATGTTCCCTCCCCCGAGGAATACATGGAATCGGAGGATTTCTCGGACGTCAAGGGACAGGAAAACATAAAATCCGCAATACAAACCGCTGCGGCAGGCTTTCACAATCTGTTGATGATAGGTCCTCCCGGCTCGGGCAAAAGCATGATCGCAAAGCGCATTCCCGGCGTTATGCCCATTATGACCTTTGAGGAGAGCATTGAGGTGACCTCGGTATATTCGGTGGCAGGTCTGATAGACGACAAGTCGCCCTTTATCACTCGCCGCCCCTTCCGTCCCGTAAGCCATACCGCCAGTGCGGCAGGTGTTGTCGGAGGCGGCAGAAGTCCCATGCCCGGAGAGATCAGCCTCGGTCACAACGGGGTGATGTTTTTGGACGAGCTGCCCGAATTTCGGCGGGACGTACTGGAGGCTTTAAGACAGCCCTTAGAGGACAAAAGGGTGGTAATAACCCGTGCCTCGGGGAAGGTATCCTTTCCCTGCAAGACCATGCTTATCGCCGCCATGAATCCCTGCCCTTGCGGCAATTTCGGCAGCGAGGGACAGTGCAGCTGCACTCCCGCCGCCATACAAAAATACTTGGGAAAGATCAGCCGTCCCGTTCTTGATCGAATAGACATTCAAATCGAGGTAAGCGGTGTTAAATATAAACAGCTGCGCTCCGACAGCGCCGGGCTTTCCTCCTCGGAGATAAAGGAAAATATCCAAAGGGCGAGAGAGATACAGCAAAAACGCTTTAAGGGCACGGATATACTCTTCAACAGCGAAATACCGCCCTCAAGGCTGAAGGAATACTGCCCCCTAAGAGAGGACGCCGAGAGATTTTTGCAGGGCTCCTTCGACAGCCTTGGGCTTTCCGCCAGAGCTTACGACAGGATCATGAAGGTGGCAAGAACCGTGGCGGATATAGAGGGCAGCGAGATCATTGAGAAGAAGCATATCAGCCGAGCGGTGCAGTATAGGACGCTGGACAGGAAGTATTGGCAGTGAGGAGACGTCACACATAAAAGCCGTTTACTTCAAGAGAAAGGATTCAATCAATGGATAAAACACAAAAATTTATATCAACGAACCAAACCGAGATCGTTATAAAGAAATCTCTGATGACAAGGCTCTTGATTGCGGTGATTTCACTGATATTAGGCGGATTTTCGGTATTTTACATGAATGAGGAATATTATTTATCCAATATATTCAGAGCCGATACAAATTTTTTTGCGATTTTCAATTTTAATGATATTACTATGTTTATTGCCAATACGTTGACCGTTCTTTGTGTTCTCGGAATATTGTACGGCGTTGTCGGAAGGCTGAACCGCATAGTTCTTACCGCCGTTTCGGCATTGACGGCGTTTGTCTTGGGGCTGATACTGTACGAACACTTTTTGGCTCATTCCGGTTTGACGGCTGATATGCTTCCTTCGGCAATTGTTGTTCATGCGGTATA
>JAMPBF010000223.1 GCA_023666805.1 Bacillota bacterium | reverse complement strand
AAAATGCATTTTTGTAGGGGATGATCTTGACCCTCCCGCCGTACACAATAATAATTTTTGCCGCATTAGGCTTTTTCGACAGACTGAAATATAGATAAAGTCTATCTTTTAACCAAAAATTAGTATTAGAAAAATTGTAACCGTTTTGTAATTGTATTTCATTTTGTTTTATGCTACAATATAGTCACGACGATAAGCGAAAGGAGTATGACATGAAAAGAAAAAAGCTTATTGTCCTGCTCACAGCGGCGGCTATGCTTGTATTCAGCGGCTGCAACAATGCGGAGACCCCGCCCGAAAACAGCGTCGTCTCCCTTGAAACGGAAATAACATCAACATATTCCGAAGAAACCATGCCCGAAACCTCGGAAAACACAGTCCCCGAAACGTCGGAGGAAACCGAACCTCCTTATACCGAACCCGAGTATAACTTTATCTGTTATATCACAGAAGAAGATATTGATTATATGGGCAAGCCCTATAAAGACCTCACCCCCGAAGAAACGGTTCAGCTTTGGGCGCAGTGTACAAGAGAAATGAATACTCAGCGGCTGTATCTTATTGAAGATATGACCGAGTCTTGGGGAGGGGACGAAGAAAAAGCGGAAGAAGCAAAAAAGGACTGGATGGTGATTTATGCCGCAGGCGAGCTTTACGGTACGCATTGGTTTGGTTATCATAATGTGGAAATAACCGATCGGAATTTGTCAAAATACGGCGACGGCGGCGAGGGCGCCAAAGTGTACTATGAGTTATCTGTAGAAAACCCGATGTATACCAACGGTGAGAAGAAGGACGGAAATAATTATCATTGTATTAATCTAACAAAGAAAAACGGTTATTGGAGAGTGACCGGCGGAGGAACAGGTCCTTTTATACCCGAAGACTATGTTGAATATGATATTGAAGAATAATTAATAAATTTATAGGGTATCTATAATAATTTTTTAGAAAGGATATGTGTAATTGAATCATTTGTCTGTGGGATCGATTTGATTATGCCAAATCAATATGAACAAATTTAAAATTAAAGTTGTTTTTATTATATGTATATTATGTCTTTTCGCAACGGCGTGCAACGTTCCCGACAATTCTGCGTCAAAGGACTTATCTAATATCAGCGATCAGTCAGACATCACAAATGCAAGCTTTTCGGAAGAACAGAGTCTTGCTGAACCTATCATGTCCGAAAATACGGGAAGCCTGAAAGAAAATCTACAAGCTGTCTCTTATAATGAAGAACCGATAATGCCCGAACCGTTTGATTTTTCAAATCCGTCCAGCGGCGATCGATTTCGCAATTACACCGAAGAATATGAACTCAGATTTGAAAATCTGACTTTTGAAATATTAAATCTTGTGCCTAAAGATGATTATACGGCATGGATAAACGAGTACACCGAAAAAGAAAGGACAAGCGAGGAAAGAATACCTCCTCTCACAATACTCGATTTTGTTACGGAATTTGATATATCCAAGGATCAGCTTTTGAGTGTGATAGCCGAGGATAACGATCCCTCTTGGACTATAACCCGAGAAGATGTTGATGTAATATACTCCGGAAATATGGAATTGGTCAGCAAGACATTCATAAATGAATACGCTGTGCTGCACAATAACAAAATATACACACCTAAATGGCTGTATGAACACACCGCCGCCGAATACATAGAAGCGGGATTGTCAGATGACGAAGTTTCATATGCTATGGAAAAAATGAAGGATCTGCCTTTCATAGCCGATGCAAAAAAGGCAATTGAAAATAAATACGGAAAATTTCAGGCGGCAATAAAAGAGATGGCTGTAACATCGGAGGAAGACATCGGTGATTATTCGCAAACTATTCCGCCGCAGGAAAAAAATCTTGATTCTTATACCTTCAATGCAAATCCAAAGGTTTTCTCTTGTACAATCACGGATAACAACCTGACCGATGACGAAAAAACCAAAGCGGCTGCCAAGCTTTTGACCGAAGATTATATCAAGGATTTCAGTGAATCGTCCGATAAATATTCGTTCCGTATTTTAGAGTATCAAAATGTATCGGTTGATTTTATCCAACGCACGGTTGACCGCCCTACGCTTGACACATCAATATATTCAATATCAAACGGTATCGGCGATATGGAAATGTCAGAAAATGCGTGGGTGATCGACATTGACGCAGAGATCAAGTTTTCGGGAAGCTTTGGCTTTGTCAGCTCTGCGGAGCTTGACGGCGAAAATGTATGGAATCACATTCCTGTTCAAGGCATGAGCGAAAAATACTTGCTGTATAGGCAAGACGATACTTTTTATCTATGGTCTCGCAATGTTTATCACTATGAAAGACAAAATCGTTAAGTGAGCATATGACCGTTTCGACAGGCTGAATTTTCATTTGTTTTTTCTCCATATAATTGTGATAACCGCAGTCTTTTAAGGCTGCGGTTATGCATTTGTTCATATCAAAGCTTTTCCGGATCCAACATATAAAATTTCAATTTCCCCTCTCTTTTTATCTTTAAATATTCGGGCGGTATCTCCTCTAACTTTTTCTTAAAGGTGTACTGTGAGATTTGAGAGTTTTCCAAAATTTCCCTTGTGGAGATACCGTTTTCGGAGAAAAGCGCCGCCTGTGCAAACAAAAAATACAGCTCCCAAATTTTTTGATCGTCGGCTTTAGGCAGGGTATTAATGAGCTTTTTGTACCTGTCAAGCTCCCTCTGCTTTACAGCTAAGCTTTCCGCCAAGCTTTCCTCCGCCGTATTTATAACCGTCAGAAACATTTCCGTAAACGGGGTCAGATCCCCCATATTACGCCTAAAATCATTACAGATCTTAAACGCCTTATAGTACTTGCTTATATTCTCCTTTATCGTATAGGAGAGCCTAAAGCCGATAAGCCGATTTAAGGCGTCGGACAAAAGGCTGCTGCTGATAAAACGGCTCATTCTGCCGTTGCCGTCGTAAAAGGGGTGGATATAGCCGAAAAGATAATGAAAAACCGCGATCCTTACAAGAAAGTCCACCCGATCGTTTTCCAAAAAATCCAAGGCTCTTTCCATAGAAAAAATAATCCTTTCCTCCGGAAAAAGCCCGCAGTGAATTTCTTTTCCCCCCCGTATCATAAACGCTTACAGATCCCTTGCGAAAAATTTCTCCGTAGGGAAAATTTTCGGGGTCGGCTTTTATCTCATAGCCAAACATATCGTCATAAATTTGACGTATATCCTTACAGGTTTTTATTTGGATATTTTCGTTTTCGCTTAATATACGA
This sequence comes from Bacillota bacterium, assembly GCA_023666805.1. GTDB lineage: Bacteria > Bacillota > Clostridia > Oscillospirales > Ruminococcaceae > Ruminiclostridium_E. The sequence continues at coordinate 461 of JAMPBF010000223.1, read as the reverse complement.
TAATTTTTCACCAACCCGTAAAACCGCTTTTTTACTCTTGCTTTTTCTATGTCGGAAAGGACCCGGCTTATTTCCTTGCGGGTGCTTATTACCCCTTCTATGCTGTTGGTCTGAAATATCTCGCCGATCAGGCTTTTGTTTATAAGCTGATTTAAAGCCACTCCCGGCAATTCGCCGCAAAGCCTGTTGACCTCCTTGTCGGTTCTTTCAATTGACACCAAAAGCTTGTAGATCGACGAATTCATATATAAAAAGGCGGGTTGACCGCCTATCTCGAATTTTAAATGAACGGCGTCGGGGCTGTTAAAGCGGCGGATATATTCTTTTTTGCAGGTGCTCCCGTCCTCGGCATAAAGAGAATATAAGGACTTGCTTTCAATATCCGCCGTTTTCTTTTTGCTTTCCATATAATACTAATTTCTGTTTAAAATATAGACTTCGTCTATATTTTAAAGCCGACT
>JAMPBF010000222.1 GCA_023666805.1 Bacillota bacterium | reverse complement strand
AAAATGGAGATAGAAATACCAACAGAACTCTATGTACTGCTTCTGATAAAAGCAGTGGCAACAGGCTTTGCAATTGAGGAAATTGCGGAGTATTACATTAAGAAATATTTAAGAGAAAGGGCGGGAAAATTCCGCAGTTATCTTTGAAAAATGTATCTCTCAAACCCATTTTCTGTACACGTAGGGTTTTACTTGAATACACTTCTTTGACACATATGCCCCAAGGCTTAAACGCAGGGTACAGCGTTGTGTCTTTGCTTAATGAAATTGACGAAAATAACAAAAAATTCCTTTATCTGTAATATTTAACTGATTTTATCTGCCGTCATTTCTGCGCACTTAGCGCAAGAAGTTCGTCGGCAATGCTCTTTACCGTCGTAAATGTCTTGACTGTTGCGGCGGAAGCGTTTTTCTGATTGTTCGTCTCGATAACGATATTTGTGGCTTTTTCGTAGGAGCTTTGCGCCAATTCCTCCATTTGCAGAGCCATATCCCGCACCCGCTCGCTGCTTTCCTCGGTCTGATGGCTGTTTTCCGCAATTTGCTCCGTCTTTTTCCGCGAAGTCGACTGCAGCTCTCCCAATTCCCCCGCCGACTTGCGTGCGTTTGTTATTTGAGCTATTCCGCTGCCCACCGACTTCATATTTTCGGCGTTTGAATTTTTCACCTCGTCAAGCATTTGCAGGACTTTCTCCACAACGTTTTCAATCGCCGTGCTGGACGTCTTGGAACGCGCCGCCAGCAAACGAACTTCCTCTGCGACAATCGCAAAGCCCTTGCCCTGTTCGCCTGCGTGAGCCTCTTCTATGGAGGCGTTTATGGCAAGAATATTCGTTTGGTCGGAAATATCCGTTATCTCCCCCACAAGCTTTGCAATCTCCTCGATAACCCTTTCAAGGCTGTGTATGGAATTTTCCGTCATATTCGCCGAGCTTTCAATCTCCCGCATACTTTCAACCGCCTTGTCCATTTGCTCCGTATAGCTGTTCATACGGCTGCATATGTCGTCGGATATTGCCAGCATTTCGTTTGTTCTGCCGTCTATGGCGGCTGTTGCGGCAACCATTTCTTCAACCGTTCCCTGCATTGCTTCAACGTGCTCCTTGCTTGCGGCGCAGTTGTCAAGGGTGTCGTTTGCCGAGCCGACTATAGCCTCCGTAGCTTTTTGGGACACCCCCATATCCCCTGCGAGCCTGCTCATCATTTCCGCAAGGCTCTCCGAAACCTCACCGCATTTATCCATTATCTCCGCCACCTGTTCGCTGCTGTGGAGATTTGCCAAAACCTTTTCCGACGCCCCCGCAACGCTTATAAACACCATGCTCATAAGGACATGCTCAATGGTAAGTCCCAACATATAGGGAAAAAATGTCAGGTTGGGCGCAGCATTGCCGTTCTCAATTGCGTCTATAATGCGGAAATATGTGGAAACAAACAGCAGTATGTAAGTTATAACCGAAATTTTCACCGTGAATTTTTTGTTGAAGTACATACAGCTGAAAAGCTGCGCCATACCGTAGGTCATATAAATTCCCACGGAGGAGTTCATTCCCAGCAGCATTATGATAAAGCCCACCGCTAACACGCCTATGTACTTCATTACGCCCACGGGAACGCCCAGCTTTTGCAGAATAAAGGGTCCTATGGTGCATACACAGCCTATTATCGAAAGCCTTGTTAGGTCGCTGTACTCTATCCAGAAAATGCCTGCCGCCGTCAACCCGAACAGTGCGGGGAAAACCAACGTCATCCACAGCAGGACTTTTGTCATGCGCTTGTTGACCTTTGCGTCGTTCAGTTGAAAAAATTCATTTGTTTTTCCATAATCATACACCTTCCAAAACGTTTTTAACAAATTCAAAAGATTATAAAAGGACAATAGCTTTTATTATTTTACCAAAAAAAGCCGTTCAGAAAACCCAAACAGCGAAAATAACACCTAAATTGACGAAAATAACAGAAAACAGTTTTTTCAGTAAATATGCGGAAAATATAAGCTTGTCGAAAAACCTTCCGTTGGTCGTTTTTCCGCCCAGCTTTGAGGGAAACCCTGATGGTTTCCCCCTAAGACCCCTTTCATTCCGAAATTTATATAATGCGACTTTTTCGACAGAATGAAAAGACGCCCGAAAAAGGCGTCTTTTCATTTTATAGTAGCTTTATAACTTATGCGGAAGCCGCAGCCTTCTTAGCCATTCTGGACTTAAGACGAGCAGCCTTGTTCTTGTGGATAAGTCCCTTGCCTGCCGCCTTGTCGAGCTTTTTAACAGCGGCAAGTCTTGCTTCGTCGTTAGCTCCTTCCGCTCTTGCTGCCTTCATAACGGTCTTGAGCTGAGTTTTAGCAGCCTTATTGCGCTCCTGTCTCACTTTGGAAACCAATACTCTCTTCTTTGCGGATTTAATATTAGGCATAATTACACCTCCTTACCTTATATGTAAGAATGTTCAAAACAATTCTTTTCTTTACGCTGATATATTTTACCACAAAACTCTGATAATTTCAAGACTTTTTAAAATATTTTTAAAATATTAGTATATTTTAACAAACAAGAGAAAAAATCAGTATATATTATCGGAAAACTTGTCTATTTTTAACAATGAAAGGAGCCGACAGCAGCCTTGAAAAGAAAAAGAACGGATTTAGCGGCGGAATTTGCCGCAGAGATCTCCCAAAAGGAGGCGGAATTGACCGAGGAGGAATACGAGGGCGTAAGGGTCACGAAAATCGCCTTGGGAAAGCAGGGGGGAAGGCTCATAAACAAGCCTGCCGGCAAATACGTCACTATCCACTGTGAGAATAAGGACAAAACCGTCTGCGGCTGCGCACTGGCTCATTATTTGAGGGAGCTGTTAAAGCCAGTGCTGCCTTGGGAAAAGGCGGTGGTGGCAGGGCTCGGCAACCAGTGGGTAACCCCCGACAGCTTGGGGGCAAGGGCTGTTCACCGTATTCCCGCCACGGCTCATCTCTCCAAAACCGAGGAATTTCGGGAGCTGGGGCTTAGACCCGTGTATGTCTTTGAAATGGGCGTAATGGGACAGACGGGCATGGAAAGCGCCAATTGCCTGTCCTGTCTCACGGAAAAGATCCTTCCCGCCGCCGTGATCGTAATTGACAGTCTTGCCTGCTCCGAGCCCTCAAGACTTTGCACCACCATACAGCTTACCGACAGCGGGATAGCTCCCGGCAGCGGCGTGGGAGGAAGCCGCAAGCCGCTGAACAGCGACAATATGGGGGCGAAGGTCATAGCAATAGGCGTTCCCACCGTGATCGACATAGATTCGTTAACGGACAATTCCGATAACTCGCCGATGATAGTAACGCCTAAAAATATTGACAGCCTTATAAACAAATACTCCGAAATAATTTCGGCAGGTGTAAATTCCGCTTTAAATCCAAGCTTAAGCAGAGAGGAAACCGAGCTGCTGATGCCGAACGAGCCCGTTTAATGACAGCCCTCGCAGTCGGCGCAATGCACGTCTAACTTCTTTGCTTCCTCTTCCCTGCCGTTTTTTCTGTAGAAATCGGCAATGGCAGCCTTTACCGCTTCCTCCGCAAGAACGGAGCAGTGGAGCTTTACGGCGGGAAGTCCGTCCAAAGCCTCAACCACGGCCTTATTTGTAAGCTGAAGCGCTTCGCTTAAGGGCTTGCCCTTGATCATATCGGTGGCGATGGAGGAGGTAGCTATTGCTGCGCCGCAGCCGAAGGTCTTGAACTTAACGTCGGTGATCA
>JAMPBF010000221.1 GCA_023666805.1 Bacillota bacterium | reverse complement strand
TGCGGCGTCAGCTTGGCGGAAAACCGACCGCAGGGAGGTTTTTCGACAAGCTGAAGGGTACGGCGTATACCGTACCCCTTGTATTATTGGTGTTATTCTGCTTCTCTTAAGGGCTGCGTCTCGACTTTTACACAAAAACCGTCAAAAAACGAATACAGGATCATTCCACGCCCTTCAGCACCTCCACCATATCCAGCCGCCGTATCCGCTTGGAGAACATAAAGCTCACAAGCACGGAAATTATCAGCACAAGCGCTCCCGATATAATAAAATCATAAAAGGGCAGCTTCAGATCATAGTCAAAATTCTCACCGTTGCTGTTCATCATGGCGTTGAGAGAGACGGTGCCCAAGGGTGCGCCGAGAATTATACCGATTACGGAGAGCCACAAATTCTGTATGCCGAGCAAGCCTCTGATACGGGAGGACTGCAAGCCGAGAACCTTTAAGGTCGCAAATTCCTTGATCCTCTCGCCAAAGGACAGCGAGCCCGAATTGTACAGCACCACCACGATCAAAACAGTGGAAAATACGATCATTATCACGATCAGTATGCTTACGGTTTCCATTGCCTTCCTGTACGCCGCCTCCAGCTCCGTTTTGCTGTGAACGGCGGTCACTATGTCGGACTGCCTTGCCTTATCCGTCATGTTATCCGACATCAGCAGAGTGGGCGAGTACTCCGCTCCCGTCTCCTCAAAATCGCTTCTCAAATAGGCGATGCCTTGGGTCTCGGAGCTTCGGTAGATCAAGCCCACCGTAGCCTCATGCCAATCGTTTTCGCTGTAGATGTGCCAATAAACGGTGTCGCCGACCTTTACGCCAAGGCTCTCCGAAAATTTTCGGCTTATTCCCGCACTTCCGGCAGGCAATTGGGTTATTTCGTTGTCAAGGTCGAGAATGTTATATAATCCCTTGCCCTCGATTACCGTAACGGAGCCCTTTTCCTTGTCCGAGGAAACTGCGTCGGGGGCTTTCGACACCTCTATTGCGGACATCATGACCGTTTCTCCGTCAAGCTCTTCCGCCAAGGCGTCGATCTCCTCAATTGACGCATCAGAGGACAGATTGAGCTGATAGCCTGCGGAGGCGGTTTTGTTAAAATTCAGCTCCGTCATTTGATCCACAAGCTCGGTGCAGCCCACCCCGTAAACCATCAGCAGCATACCCGCCCCCGTTCCGAGTATGCACATAAACGCACGCAGCTTTGCCCTTGAAATATCTCTTAAATTATATTGACTGCTAAAGGAAAGCTTTTTCCAAAACGGCAGCCTTTCAAAAACACACCGCTTTCCCTGCTTGGGAGGAGCGGGGCGAAGCGCCTCGGCAGGTCTGACCTTCAACAGCCTGCGGCAGCTTAAATACGCTGCAAGAACGCAAGCCAAAACTATAGCCGCAGCCATTAAAATGTACATTGGGTGAAATGTCGAATGAAGCCCCGGCACAATGTACCACTGCGCAAACATATCCATCATGATAGGGCAAAGCCATACCGTACCTACCACCGTGCCAAGCGCCGAACCGATAACGGAAACGATAAGGCTGAAGCTTACGTAGTGAAGGAGCACCTTGGATTTTTTCATGCCCAAGGCGTTTAACGTGCCTATCTGTGTGCGCTGCTTTTCGATCATGCGGTTCATGGAAACGGCTATGACCAGCACCGCTATTCCCACAAATATTATTACGAACAGATAAGAAAAGGACTGATGCTGCTCCAGCTCGCTGTCAAGCCGAGCAAGTCCGGCAACGGAGCTTCTGTCAACCATTGCGGCATAATTATTTTTCAGTGCGTCGGCTATTTCTTTTTCATAAGACAAACCGCCGCCGTCGTCGGTGCGTATCAAAAGCTGCGTATAGGGCAGCATTTTTGCCAGCTTTTCATCGCCGATCCCGTCTACAAGCTCCAACAGCATTTCCTGCGTAATGTCATCTACGCTCATTCCGTTTGCTTCAAGGCGCTCTGCGGTATCCTTAAGCAGCTCAGTTTCTTCCGCCAGCATCTTTGCGGTGATCTTTTCCGTTTTTATCAAATGCTCAACATAATCTCTCACGGGAAATCCGTCGTAGGACATAAAAACGATCGCTATGTTTTCCAAATACATATCCGCATCGTTTTCCGCCTGACGAAATTCGTACTCCGCACTTTCAACAAGTCCCTTTACCTTCTTTGTAAAACGGATACCGTTGTATTCCACGGTAAAATCGTCACCGACGCTTACCCCTCTGCGCTCCGCAAAGGCGTTGGCAAGCCATATTCCCTCCGTGTCCGAAGGGTCGAAAGGCTCTCCCGAAAAAAGATACGGCATATTTACCAGATCCTCCCGCTGAAGATATATGTCCGTCTGCGCACCGTCATAATCGGGAGCAGTGCCCTGCGCCGACATACGCAGCTGTGCGCCCTCGACAAAGTCCAGCGCACGCACCGCCTCAAGCTCGCTGTCGGAAAAGCCCTCGCCGTATACCCATACGTCGGACAGAGCGCAATCCTTATGGAATACCTCTCTCGCCGCATTTTGCGACATCGAGTGACCCTCGAAGGTCACAAACAGCGCCATTGCCAAAAACGCCAATATCAGCACGGAAAAAAACTGACCGAAATTGGTTTTAAATTCTCTGAACAGCTTTCTTTTCAGCATTACCAATCCACCTCCTCAACCGAGAGAGGCTTTTCGTTTACGGTAATTTCCTTGATTTTTCCGTTTTTCATGCGTATGACCTTATTGGCGCACTTGGCAATATCGCTGTTATGCGTGACCAAGATGACCGTTTTTCCCTCGCTTTTGCAAAGCCTTTGAAGCAGCTCCAGCACCATTACTCCCGTCTGCGAATCCAAGGCGCCCGTAGGCTCGTCGCCTAAAAGTATTTTGGGATTTTTCGCCAGCGCTCTGGCAATAGACACTCTTTGCTGCTCGCCGCCCGACATTTGGGACGGAAATTTATCCCGGCAGTGGGACAATCCCACCAGCTCCAACAGCTTATCCGCATCTCCCGCATTGCTGACTATGCTTTTGGTCAGGGCAACATTCTCATAAGCGGTAAGGCTTGGGAGCAGATTGTAAAACTGAAAGATAAACCCCACCGTGTCGGCTCGGTATTCGCCAAGCTGCCTGTCGTTCATACCGGAAATGTTTTTACCGGCTACCGTAACGCTTCCCTCGGTAGGGGTGTCCATGCCGCCCAACATATTCAATATGGTGGATTTTCCTGCGCCCGATTGCCCTAAGATAACTACAAATTCACCTTCGTCTATAGTAAAGCTGACATGATCCACTGCCATCTGTTTTCCCTCTCCCAAACCGTAAATTTTTACAACATTATTTAATTCAACCAGCATAATGCTATCTCCTTTCCCGTTCAATCGGTCTTTAAGTTAGTTAATACTAACTCGATAGTATAATAGCATATATCGGGTGATTTTGTCAAGATAAAACTGTTTGATTGCAGCGAAAAAAATTTATTTTTGTTAGTTTGGACTAATCGCCGCCTCAAAAAAACGGTTTTTTGTTAAAAATGCAAAAAGAGGTTGCTTGAATAATCCGCTTTATTTCTAAATATTTCTTTGACATTTTCGGGAATTATGGGATTGAATACTGTAAAATTAACTGATTCGACCGTTTTCCGCTTCGGCAATTTTTACCCAATCGCCGCCGTTATCTTTTTCATATATTGAGATAACTCCCTACTAAAAATCAATAGTTTTTTTAAATTTCCTTGAATGGTGATAGAAATGATATTTCTT
>JAMPBF010000220.1 GCA_023666805.1 Bacillota bacterium | reverse complement strand
CAAGCTCTTTTCCATAATACCACCGTCCTTTCAAACATAAGTATAAAGAAAAAGCAGCTCTCTGTTAAATGTGCGACAGCCTTATTCGCACACCACCAACAGAGAAAACGAGATGTACTTCATCGCTCTGTTATAAATCCCAAAGGTAACAAAAGCCCCGTAGGATAAGGATTTTCCTACGGGGTGATTTCAATTTTTACCACAATTTACGCCAAACTCTCGACACTCGCCATAAAGTTGCCGAATGAAGCGATTTCTTTCTTCTTCATTTCCTTAGTGACATCTACATAGATATTCATAGTTGTTTTCACATCGGCGTGTCCGAGGACATCCTGAATAACCTTCAGATTGATACCCGACTCGCAAAGGCGTGTAGCAAATGTATGTCTGAGGTTGTGGCAGCTAAAATCGGGCAACAGGATAGGGTCAGACTCAAGACCGACTTTTTCAAGAACTTCATCATTGCAGTCACGAATGGCTCTTTTGATTGCCTTATTCAGATTGCCTTGGTTCTGAACACGACCGTCACGGTTAATAAAGATGAAATCATCGTAACCGTCAATCTGATCTATGCTTGTCAGCTCTGCCTGCTGCTGATACTCTCGCTCCATTTCAAACGCCGCCTTGACTTCCGCCGTCATCGGTATCAAACGCTCTCCGGCTTGCGTCTTTGGAGTATTGATTGAATAGTAGCACCCAAGCGAATCACGGTGGTTATAGTAAACAAGGGTGTGATTGACGCTTATCATACCTTCCTCAAAATCTACATCTCGCCAGCGTAGTCCGGTAATCTCGCCAACACGCATACCCGTATTTACCATTACATAGAATACCGGATACCAGTGCTGATATTTCGGGTTTGTTTTCAGGTAACGGATAAAGAGTTCCTGCTGCTCTCGTGTGAGTGCATACCTCTTTTCCCTTTGATAATTATGGGAGGCTTTCAGCTCCTTGAGCATATTATCGACGGGATTATTTCTGATATAGTTGTCATCGACCGCAACCTGAAAAACCTGATGAAGCACATTATGCACATTCTCGATAGTTGCCACCTTCATTACCTTACCGTCTGCCAAGCTGTTATAAAACTTGCGAATATCGGACTTCTTAACCTGTGTTATCCTGTTCTTTCCGAAAGACGGCATAACGAACATCTCATACATATAAATATAGTTCTTCATCGTGGAGTCCTTGATTCCTCGCTTGAGCTGACACCACATTTTGAACATTTCATTTACCGTAATGCTTTTGACATCGGTTTTCACACCGTCGTGTTCATCAACGATAACGAGTTTTTCCAGCTCCCTGAGTTCGTCAAGATTAGGTGCATATACCGAATGTCGCTTGCCATCAGGTGTTGTCCATCTGAACTCATAGCTGCCGTTAGGTCTTTGCGTTTCGCCCTTTTGAAGTCTGATGCGTTTATCATCGAATCTTCGTTTTTCAATTTTCTTCTGTTTCATAGTGAGCCTCCTTATAGTGCTTTGATAGTTTCAAGATAATTGTCCAGCTTCTTACGGTTGAGAAGCCGCTTGCTGCCTACCCATAAGACAATTTCAGAATTTTCATCTGACAGTTCTCTCAGCTTATCTCTGCCTATGCCTGTATATGCAGCCGCTTCATCAAGCGTCAGATGTGTCTTTTGCCAAACGGGAACTTGTATGTCTTTCGCCATAATCGTTTACCTCCTTGGTACTGTTGCACTCATAGGATAATGGAAACGGCGAAAAGACTCAAAGGTGCGATTCAGACAATCGCACCTTTGACAAATCAGATTGAATAAGCCTTCTCTAAATATTCCTCCAGCTTCTTTCTCTTAAAGAGCCGTTTGCGACCAATCCACACAACACAATCTGAACAGCTCCCTTCCGAAAGTTCACGGAGCTTGTCACGACCAATTCCCGTGTACTCCATAGCTTCGTCGGTTGTAAGCAACAATTTCTCCCAAATAGGAATATTGGCTTCCTTTTCCTCTCTCATCGGGTATCACCCCCGATACCGAAGCTGATCTTGATACACTCGTCAACCTGTTTTACTGTCTTTGTATCTACCGTACCGACATATCCACGAAGTCTGCATTTATCTATCGTCCTAATCTGCTCCAGCAGGACGATAGACTTTTCAGACAAACCGTAAACCGTATCCAAAGTAATATGCGTCGGCAGAACTGCCTTTCCAGTCTTGGTGGTTAAGGGAGCGATTATGGTAGTAGGGCTATTCCGGTTGCCTACATCATTCTGAATGATAAGTACGGGTCTGATACCGTCCTGTTCTGATCCGACCGTACCGGACAGCTCTGCATAGTAAATTTCGCCCTTGCGGACTTGCTTTATATTTCTATCCATTGTGTAGCCTCCTAAAAAGTTCTCTCACTACACAACCGCAACTCGAAGGGCGAAAAAACAAACCCCTAAATCACATTTTTTTCAAATATTCCTTAACGAACTCATCAAGCTGCTTTTTCCGTTTTTGAATAGTAGTAGCAGAAACTCGATATTTCTGACTTAAAATACGAGTTGACTCCATCCGCTTTCCGGCAAGGTAATAATCCAGCAGTTCATTAGCCCAATCCTTCCACGCCGCCAAAGCAGCTCGCAGGTCTGCCATAAACATATCGCTTGCGATTTCTTCCTCGATATTGCTGTCATCGGAAATCGTTTCCGTGTACTCCACATCCCCATCAAAGGAACAGCCATAATCTAAAGAGAGGAACTTGTATCTCTCCGCCGCTTTTAGATTGCGGCGTTGCATTTCCTCCTGCGAGTGCCATTTGTCATATTCCTCTTTTGATGTTTCGATGAACATACGATCCCAAGTGTTGCCCTCTCTGATTTTGCTTTCAATGAAGAACCGCCGTTTTTCCCTTGGCAATGTGCGATTGACCGCTAATATGCTGTCCCATTCCTTTTTGGTTGCAACGATAAGTTCCTTTTTTGACGCACTTGCGTCCTTATAGACTAAGTAAGTAGTTTTCATTCCGTGATCTCCTTGAATTTCTGAATTTTTGATATAAAAGGTCAAATCAAAAATCCGAAGATCACGGATATTTAGCTATGTATGGTTGCCAAAAATCAGATTTCCCACTGCAACAAAAAATGCACCTGCAAAGCGACAAATTTCGCCGTGCAAGTGCATTTGTTTCATTATTTATATGGCATATCAGTTCATTATGTAAGCCGCATTGTTCCTTTGCGGGACAAGTGCTTTTTTTAATGAAACACCTCTGATAATGCCTATATTGTAGATTCATAGTCGCTGCTCATCACAAGCAGCGAAGCACTGAGAGAAGTCCAGCGCATAAGAATACCCTCCAATTCCAAAAAAGCTCGGAATTGGAGGGTGTAGGCATAGTGAAGCGCCCCGTCAAAACCTCGTTTTTTTTATTTGGCGGGATTCGCCTTTCTATTTAGTTCATACTTTTGCGAACTGTCAGTCCATTTATAATTGAATTGCTGTGCCATTATAAAGATGGCATAAATCAGTATAATTATATATGGAGGTGGACTGTAAGTGCATAACAAACCTGAAACGCTTGGGTATATTATCAAAACGGCTCGTGAAAACGCCGGAATTACCATAGAAGCGTTAGCAAACAAGGTGGAGATTACCGAGCGATACCTATATCGAATTGAGAATGAGGGCAAGAAGCCCAGTTTTGATGTTCTACATAAGCTCGTCCGGGAATTGAACATTTCTGCGGATTCGATTTTCTACCCCGAGAAGCCGTCCAAAGATTCCGAGG
>JAMPBF010000021.1 GCA_023666805.1 Bacillota bacterium | reverse complement strand
GTACAAGCTCATAATTTGCCGCCACATTGGACTTTTTCGACAGCTTACGGGGGCTTTTTTATAACAAAAAGCCCCCGTAAAAATATTATATTATTAATAAATATCGCTGACCTGATACCCTTCGACTACCTCATACTCGGCGGTGATCGTGCCGTCCTCGGCGGTGGCGACGGTGATATATATCTGTATCAGCTGATCCTCCAAAACCGTTCTGCTGATTATTCCGTTGGCAGCTGCCACATCAAAGGTATACTGCACCATGATCGTTCCGCTGCCGCCCTTAAAGCTTATTTCATAGCTGCCCACCTTGTCTATCATTGCCGCCAAGCTGCTGCCGTCCTCGGAAATTACGGGAACGGTCTTTTTCATCTCGGACAAAGGCGGCTCTGTGCCGTAGATCTCGGTGGTATCGGGATCTATCTCCAGATCCTCGCAGGTAAGCTCCATTTTCAGATTTGAAACCGTATATCTGGAGGATTTTTGATCGTCAAAAAGGGTTTGCCCCATTTTGCCCTCCAATATCATTTCTTCACCCTGAAACGGCTTTTTCATTTGGAACAGGAACCAGGGATAAAACTCGGGCTTACCCGCCTTTAAGGCGGCGTCCAACAGCTCTTCCTCGGAGAATTCCGTCGTGAGAAGGTTTTCGGAAAATTCCTCGGTTTTCTGCTGGTCAATGTTTGAGCTGTAAAGCCTCTTAATAACCAAGGCAGAAGCATAGCTTGAGCTTGTCCTCTCCTGATAGTCGCAGACATAGGTCAGATCGCTGCTGCCTGCGTAAAGAAAAAACACAACTCCCGCCAAAACAGCTATAACAAATGCAATTAAAACAATTATAGTGGCTTTTTTCATACTAAACTCCTTCAAATGCAGTAAAGATTTGTGTCCCATGCGGGAATATAAGGGTGGTGCCTTAAATAAAGCTTATATTCACAGTTCAGCTCCTTGATCCTCAAGGGCAGCTCCAACAGATCCTCGGTGCGGTGATAAAGAGACAGGATAAGCCTTGGCTTATGGTTTTGAATGGTGTTTTTTGCGCCTTCTACAGCCTCTTTTTCACAGCCCTCAACGTCAAATTTTATTATTGTGGGGATTGTCCCTGCGGTAAGGCTGTCCACTGCTTTGCCCTTTACCGCTGCCGTTGCGCCCCTGCCGTACGGATTGCACACGGAGCTGTTCCTTCCTCCGCTTTTTTTAAATTGAAGCTCGGCGTCCTCGCTCCAAGCGGCGGCGTTTACGGGGTGAAATTTTTCCGCCGAAAGTCCTGCGTGACGGTTCAGCAATTTTTTAAAATTGCGGGGATCTGGCTCCATAGCGAAAATTTCTCTGAAGCTCCCTTTCGCAAGCTCCAAAAACTTTTCCACCGTGTCTCCGTTATAAGCTCCTAAATCCACATAGACCTCTTCGCTGCCGATATTAAGCAGGGAAAAGGCTTCCTCTTGATGGGTCTGACAGCTTTTCAGATATTTTATCTCTCCCGTCAGCTTATAGGAAATTATATCGTCAAAAACCCGTTTTGATTTTTCGTCGGCAAGAATTTCTCTTACAGAGCCGATCTTTTCGGCGTTTTCTTTTATGTAGCCTTCGTCAAAAAGTCCCTCCCCCACCACGGGAACGTCGGGAGCGTACAGCTCGTACCTTTCCGACAGGCGGTACAGCCTTTCCGTTACCTCGGGCAGACTGCTGCCAAAGCAAACTATTATGATAAAGTCCTTGTATAACGCCTCTATCTCCGACAGCTTTTTCACCTTATAGCCCAAAAAGCTGTGTCCTCTCACAAATTCGTCGCTTGCCATAAATTGGGACGGGGTTATGCCGAGGCGGGAGAAAACCTTCATGATTTTTTCCGCACCGTCGCCCATGCCGTACATTATTATGGGCTTGTCCGCCGCCCTCAGCCGCTGCCAAAGGTCTGTTTTTTTATTGCTCATATATCTCGATTGACGCAGGATTGCCGTTCTCGTCCATTTCCACATCGATTTCGTTTCCCCTAAGCAAGCCGTCGTCATCAAATTCCACATTAAAGCCGCCGTAGGAATAGGCGTAAACCCGAGCGGGCTTGATCCTTTCGGAAATCTCCTCTGCGCCGAGCTTAAGCTTAGCGCCGTACTTGCTTTCTATTTCCTTGGCGGCGTAGGTACGCAGCTTTTTGTCCCACTGCTCCTTGTTTTTATATATCTCCTTAAAATGCCTCAAGGCTTCGCTTACGGCACTGCTATCCTCCTCGTCGTACTCCAAGGCAAGCTCGCATTTGTGTCCGAACATCCCTACGCTTCCTATGTACATTTTTACGGAACGGTCAAGATAAAAGCTTCCGAAATCCCGATCCTCGTATACCGACTCGTCCCTGTATTTGCGCAGCATTTCTTCGAGACGGGGATCTGCGGCGTTCTTCTCCAGTATTTCCGTGATCAAAAAATCGTTCATAGAAAGAGAAGGCATATCCGCAGGGGGCGTCTTATCCTTAAGCTCTCTGCATTTTACTCTGTACCGAGTAAGAGGATCTATGTCTCCGCTTTCGCATTGAAAGAAAATATGTCCTACCTCCGCAACGGTCTTTCCGTCGGCGGGATCGGATCTTCCGAGATATACCGCCCCCTGCTGCCAAAAATCCCTCGCAACGCACCACATAAAGCCTATCGTCTCGCCGGTAAGGAATATCATTTCCCTTTCCTCGGCGGCGAACACTTCCTCAAATTTCTTACTGTTGTCCATCGTTTTCCCTTTTCCTTTATTTTCCGTTATTACTCTACGGTAACCGACTTTGCTAAATTTCGGGGCTTATCTATCGAGCACTGCCTGTCTAAAGCGGTGTAGTAGGCTATCATCTGCAAGGGCACGGCTGCCACCAAGGGCATAAGCAGATCGTCGGTTTCGGGCAGTCTGATGGTGTAGTCTGTGATCTCGTCATGGATCTCTGCGCTGTCTCGGCATACCACCGTCACCTTTGCGCCTCTTGACTTTACCTCCTCCACATTTCCTGCGGTTTTGGCGAAAAGCCTTGTTTGAGTGGCAACTGCGATCACGGGCATATCCTGCTCTATCAAGGAGATCGTGCCGTGCTTCAGCTCTCCTCCCGCATAGCTTTCGGAGTGGATATAGCTGATCTCCTTAAGCTTCAGGCTGCCCTCCATGCTTAAGGCGTAGTCCAGTCCTCTGCCGATATAAAGCAGACTGGAGGCGTTCATAAGCTTTGAAGCTACCCTTTGATACTGCGCCTTTCTGTTAATGCATTCTTGGATCAGCTCGGGTATCGCCAAAAGCTTTTCGGTATATTCCCTGCATTTTTCAAGATCTATAGCCCCTCTCGCATAGGCAAGCCTTAAGGCGAACATATACATAAAGGCGCACTGCACCATATAAGCCTTTGTGGAGCAAACGCTGATCTCGGGTCCCGCCAGCGTTTTTACGGACATTTTCGCCTCTCGGTCAATATGGCTGCCCGCCACATTGACCGCCGCCAAGGTGTCCGCCCCGATCTGATTGCCGTATTGAAGAGCCGCCAAGGTGTCTGCGGTCTCTCCCGACTGAGAAATTATTATCAAAAGGTCGTCCTTTGTGATAAGGGGATTTCTGTATCTGAATTCCGAGGCAATATCCACCGTAACGGGAGTTCTCGCCAGCTCCTCGATCACGTATTTTCCCACCATTCCCGCATGCATTGCGGAGCCGCAGCCCACAATGTACACGTTCCTGTAATTGCGGAGCATTTCGTCGGTAAGTCCGCATTCCTCAAAGGAAGGGATACCGTCCGCAATACGGGGCGTAAGGGTGTTTTTTAAAGCCGTAGGCTGCTCGTGGATCTCCTTAAGCATAAAATGCTCAAAGCCGCCCTTCTGAGCGGCGGTAACGTCCCACTCCGCAGTCTGTATCTCCTTTTCGATAACGTTGCCGTGAATATCGTAGAAGGTAACGCCGTTTTTATCCACCTCGGCAATTTCTCCCGCCTCGGGGAGATAATATTGATTGGTATGCTCCAAAATGGCGGTAATGTCGGAGGCAATGTACATTTCCCCCTTGCCGATCCCCACCACCAGCGGGCTTTCCTTTCTCACGGCATAAATTTTGTCCTTTTGCTCTCGGAAAATTATGCCCAAGGAATAAGCGCCCTCCAGCTCCACCGCCGTGGAAGCAATGGTTTCTATCGGATCGCCGTTATAGTTGTAGTCCAAAAGCTTTGCCACCGTTTCGGTGTCGGTCTGGCTTTCAAAGGAATAGCCCTTTGAAATAAGAAACTCCTTGATTTTACGGTAGTTTTCAATGATCCCGTTATGTACGACGCTGATCCTTGCGTTGCCGATGGGGTGGGCGTTGATGTCCGAGGGCTCGCCGTGAGTTGCCCAACGGGTGTGTCCGATCCCCGTCACTGCCTTTAATCCGCCCTCTTTTTCCAGGTGCGGGATAAGTCCCAAATCGATCTCGCCCTTTGCCTTGACCGTCTTTATCTTATCGTTCTCGAAAACGGCGATCCCCGCCGAATCGTAACCTCTGTATTCAAGGTTTTTAAGCGCCTTGACCAGTATTTTTTCGCAGGGCTTTTCCCCTACGTAGCCCACAATTCCGCACATATTTTTTCCTTTCGTCAACGGTTTTCAAGGTGCAAACAGGTCTGTCGTCTGCCGCCGCTTTTATCTAAATTTTATTAAAACGCTTATTTTTTATGACAAAATTACATAATACAGTATAGCACAAATTCAAGATTTTTGCAATAGTTGATGAAATTTTCCTGTTTTTTTCGCACCCAAAAGGAGAATAGCTCTTGATATTTTTTCTTCGCTGTTGTATAATAAAATATACAGGTTTTACCTAATTACTTTAATTGCAAATTCCTGTTTAAAAGATAGACTTTGTCTGTCTTTCAAAGCGAAAACAGTATAACGTATTCAGGAGGCTTACCATGGAACATCACAATCCGCTGCTCCCAAAGAATGAGAATGGGAAAAAATTTATTACCATCGGCGAGATCATGCTTAGGCTCACACCCCCGAATTACGAAAAGATACGCATGACCTCTACCTTTGAGGCAAGCTACGGCGGAAGCGAGGCGAACATTGCTCTTGCCCTTGCCAATTTGGGGATCGACAGCACCTTTTTCAGCGTAGTCCCCAACAACAGCTTGGGAAAAAGCGCAGTGCGCTGGCTTCGCTCCAACGACGTTCACTGCACCCCCATGATCCTGACCACCCCCGAGGAAACGCCCACCCACCGTTTAGGTACATACTACCTTGAAACGGGCTACGGCATCAGACCCAGCAAGGTCACCTACGACAGAAAGCACAGTGCGATCACCGAATACAATTTTGACGGCGTGGACATCGATGCCTTGCTTGACGGCTACGACTGGCTGCATTTGAGCGGTATCACCCCCGCTCTTGCTCCGAGCTGTCAAACCCTTATTGCGGAGTGCATCAAGACAGCCAAGAGAAAAAACATTATAGTCAGCTTTGACGGCAACTTCCGAAGTCAGCTTTGGAGCTGGGAGGAGGCAAGAGATTTCTGCACCGAATGTCTGCCGTATGTAGACGTGCTTTTGGGCACCGAGCCGTATCATCTTTGGAAGGACGAGGAGGATCACTCCAAGGGCGACTGGAAGGACGGGATACCGTTTCAGCCCACCTATGAGCAGCAGGACGAGGTTTTCCGCCATTTTATCGACAAGTACCCCAATATAAAATGCATAGCCCGCCATGTCCGCTACGCTCACAGCGGCAGTGAAAACAGCCTTAAGGCTTTTATGTGGTACGAGGGACACACCTTTGAAAGCAGGCTCTTTACCTTTAACATTCTTGACCGAGTAGGCGGCGGAGACGCCTTTGCCAGCGGCTTAATCTATGCTATGATCAACGATTTCAAGCCTATGGATATGATAAATTTTGCGGTAGCCTCCAGCGCTATCAAGCACACCATACACGGCGACGGAAACATTACCGACGACGTACAGAGCATTCGCAACCTTATGAATATGAATTACGATATTAAGAGATAAAAGCCGAAGGGAGGAAAGCCTGTCAAAATATGCGCAGGCATAATTTACCATGAGCATTACGATCGATAAAAGCAATATCAAGGAGCTTACGGAACGGGCTATGGAAAACGGAGACATCAAGGTATACTATCAGCCCAAGCACGATGCGATAAACGGCAAGGCGGTAGGCGCCGAGGCGCTTGCAAGATGGATCGCCCCCGACGGAGAGGTAATTTCCCCGGGAAGATTTGTTCCGCTTCTGGAGGAAATGGGGCTGATAATGCCCTTAGATTGGTATATGCTTGAAAACGTTTGTAAATTTTTAAACGGAGAGCTTAAGGCGGGCAGACCCGTAGTCGTTATATCGGTGAACTGTTCAAGGCTTCACACTGTGGAAAAGGACTATGCCGAAAGGCTTTGTGCAACGGTAGACAAATATGCCGTTCCCCACGAGCTTATCGAGATCGAGATAACCGAATCCGCCTTGGCAAGTGACGAGGGAGACGTTATTTCCTTTGTGCGGAAAATTCGGGACGCAGGCTTTTCCGTTTCGATCGACGATTTCGGAAGCGGACTTTCCTCCTTGAATTTCGTCAAGGACGTACCCGCTAACGTGATCAAGATCGACAAATCCCTTTTAAGCGGAAACTGTGAAAACGAAAAAGAACGAATAGTTTTGGAAAGCATTTTTGACTTCGCCCACAGATTAAAGCTTATCACCGTTGCCGAGGGCGTTGAAACAAAGGAGCAGCTGGGATTTCTGCGCACCTGCGGCTGCGAGCTGATACAAGGCTTTTTGTTTGCAAAGCCCATGCCCGAGGAGGATTTCAGAGCGGCTCTGAAAAATTCCGAAAATCACTCTCATCAAACCGAGGATATTCTTTTAACTCAGCCTCCCGCCACCGCAACACAGCTGCTGCTTGACGTTATATTCAAGAGGTATCCTCTTGTTATTATGAGCAATCTCAGCCGCAACAGCTTTTACATGATGGCTTACGAGAATTTCTCCACCCGCTCCTGTCCCTCTACGGGGGTTTATACCGAGCTTATCGGTCACGGCGCTTCCACAATGCACCCCGACGACCGCAAGCTGTTTTCCGACACCTTTGACATAAATGACCAGCTGAGCTCCTATGAAAAGGGAGAAAGAACAAGACGGGTGGTTACAAGGCAGCTTGGCGACGACGGAGTTTACCGCAGGGTGGAAACCACAAACTATTATCTGAAGAACCCCTCGGCGGACGACGTTTTGGCTATTACGCTTTCCAAGGCGGTAGAGGATTAATACTGATTTTCGGTCAATGTACAGACATTTTGCTGTCAATCGAAAATCAGTGCTTAGGGCGTAATTCACAATTAAGCCAACGGTTTTATTATAAATCCGACGGATCGGAATCAGTATGCAAATCGAGGCAGAGCCCTGCTCTGCCTCGATTTTTGCATATAGCGTCAGCTTAGCGAAGCCTATCGTTCATTCACTTGCTGACCTTCATTTTGCAGCACATATAAATATTATTCATCGAAGGGAAAAACGCCCCTTCAACTGCTCCCAAATAATCCCTGCCCAAAATGTCGAAAAATTCTCCCGATATATTTATGTCGGGAAGCTTGCCGACGATCTCGCCCTTTTCCAGCAAAAAGGACATTTGCAGCGGCGTTGCAAAATGCCCGTCGGGGGTCATATCCCCACCCGACTGTACCATGACCAAAACAGCCTTATCGGGCGCCAGTCGGGAAGCGCTGTCTGCGGTGGGCTTTACATAAGAGCCTTCAAAGCCCATGTTGGGTACTCCGTCATATTCTGCGAAGGCAGTGGCGGCTTCCGGGAGCTTAAGCATTTCGGAAAGCCCCTTGCAGGTGATGACATTTGTCAGCACGCCGTCCTTGATAAGCGGCTGGCGAAAATTATCCGCAGGTATCTCGCCCTCGCTGTCAAAAAAGCAGGCGGTGGGATTTGTTTCGCAGCTTCGGTCGTTGCAGTAGGTCAATTTTTCGCTGAAGATCTTCTCTCCCAATTTGCCGCTGAGCATTGAGCCGCCCGAAGCGTAGGCGGTAGCGTAAAATTCCCTCCGCACTATGGAGAAAAAGTCTCCCACCGTGAAAAACACGGGATATTCGCCCTCCTCAATATCCGCTTCCCTGTAAAAATTATCGTATATTTTTTTGCAGTCGCCAAATACCGCAGCCTCGTCATACTCCTTCAGCTGCCCCTCGTAGTAGCAGTCGAAAAGATTTCCCGAGCCCTTGTTTTGGAACAGCAGGGAAAAATCCAAGGCGGAAACGGCGGAGCTAAGATCCGCTCCCATGCTGTTTTTGTAGGAGGATACGCTTTTGACAAGCTGGACCTTATTGCTTACGGAGAATTTGGGGCATTCCTCGGCAAGACGGTGAAGAAGACGCTGCATAACGTCGATAAAATCCTTCTGCGGGATAATTTCCCTTTCGGCATCCACAGCCTTTACGTTTCGGCTTAAGCGGCACGGGTATTCAATGCCGTAGGCGAGAGCCTCCTCTGCGGATCTTGTAAGAGCCGCTTCGTCAAGCTCCCCCAAAGAGCCGGCAACGCCGATTTTTCCGCCGCTGTAAATGCGCACCGTGTTTTTTGTTTCCTCCATGGAGCGGTAGGAATCTATTTTGTTGGCGGTAACGTTCAGTGAAACCGACGTGTTTGTTTCGGTCAATATTTCTTTTTCCATTTTCATATTCTCCCTCTTACTGCACCTTCATTCTGCTCACTCTTACATAAGGACCGCCAAAACCCACGGGCAGCGGGAACTGCTCCATTTTGCCGCAGCCTCCGGTTACAAAGGACAGCATTTCCGCCTTGTCCGACAAGCCGTCGATAAATCCCAGGGTTTCAAAGACGTTGCCCGAAATAACGCTGATCTGTACGGGTCTGCCGATTTTCCCGTCAAGGATCTCATAGGCGGTGTGCGGGGCAATGGTAAAGGTGGTCATGCCCGAGCCGTGATTTATGGTCTTGATGAAATAGCCCTTTTTGATAGGGGCGATCAGCTCCTCAAGGGTCTTGTCCCCTGCCTCTATATAGGTGTTGGTCATGCGCACTATGGGCTCAAAGGTGCAGTCCATAGCCCTTGCGTTGCCTGTTACGCTTTCCCCTAATACTGCGGCGGTTTGGGCGCTGTGCAGTCTGCCTGCCAGTATTCCGTCCTTTATCAGATAATTTTTTCTTGCCTTAGTGCCCTCGTCATCGTAAGGGGTGTAGCCCGAGCCTAATATAGCCCCTTCCTCGGAAATGGTGAGTATCGAAGAGCCTACCTGCTTTCCGATCTGCCACTCGTTTTTCATGGTTTCATCGGAGATCATGAAATCGGATTCCGATTTGTGACCGAAGGATTCGTGAGCAAAGATCCCTGCCGCCTGAGGCGCTAACACCACGGGGTAATCTCCCTGCTCCACAGGGACCGAGCTGCGCATAAATTCAGCCTGCTCCGCAAAATCCCGCTTCGCTTCGCCGTGCAGAGCCGTAAGAGCGTTATAGTCGGTCTCCCCCTTTTGCCAGCGGGCGTTCAGCTTTTTTTCTCCCTCTACCATACTACAGGACAGTACAACGCCGCAGGTTTGGTAATCGTATGAAATATCCGCCCCCAAGGAGGAATAAAAGCTGTACAGGCTGTTTCGGTCAAGGTACGCCCCCATCGGCATCGACATAAAGCTTTCCGCTGCGATTACGGGAAGATAGCTTTGTATAAGCCTTGTTTTTTCCGAAAGGGATATATCCCTCACCGAATTGTTTTTAAAAGTCTCCAAACGGGTTCTGTTCACTTCAAATCTTTTTACGACGGGATCTTCTTTTATTTCGGGATTGGGCTTTGCCACCGCATATAAGCCGTCCAAGGTTTTCTGGATATGGCTTGTGTCGGTAGTGGAGGCATAATACCACATTTCCCCGTCAAAGACCCGCACAAAGGTGCGTTCCTCCCTGCGCTCCTTGGATTCGGTGAGCTTTCCCTCCAAAAACCTTATTTGGGTGGAAAAGCGGTTCTCAATGCGCACGTCGGCATAGTAGTCCTGCTTAAAATTTATCATGTCTGCTCCTTTTGACGTTGTTGATTATACTGTTATTTTTTATTATAACACAAGGGAAGAGGCAATTCAAGCAACCGTCGGTTTTCACGGCTCAACCTACGGTTTAATCCCGCTCTACAGTCTACACTTAAAATCCTCATAGGAAAAGCTCTTTATCACCTCTGTACTCTTGCCGTCCCATGCTAAAATATCGGGCAGCGCCATTCCGTTAAAGGTGTTGTTTTTCACCATGGAGTAGATAGCCATATCCTTGAAAAACAGCTTATCCCCTGCCTTTAAGGGCTTGTCGAAGCTGTAGTCGCCTATTATATCCCCCGCAAGGCAGGTGTTGCCCCCTAACCTATAGGTATAGGCTTTTTCATAGGGCTGTCCCGCTCCCTCTATTTCGGGGCGGTAGGGCATTTCGATCACATCGGGCATGTGGCAGGCGGCGGAAGCGTCCAATATGGCTATATCCATGCCGTTGTGCACCGTATCCAAAACCTCGGCGGCAAGCCAACCCGCATTTAAGGCGACAGCCTCTCCTGGCTCTAAATAAACCTGTACGCCGTATTTTTCGCTGAAATGCCTTACGGTTTTTACAAGCAGATCCACATCATAGCCGGGGCGGGTTATGTGATGTCCGCCGCCCATATTGAGCCACTTTATTTTGGGTAGAAAATCACCGAATTTGTCCTCAACCGCTGCGGCGGTTTTTGCCAGATCGTCTGCATTTTGCTCGCAAAGAGTGTGGAAATGCAAGCCCTCCAAGCCCTCGGGAAGCTCCTTGATACTGCTTCTCACTGCGCCGAGACGGGAAAATTCCGAGCAGGGGTCGTATATGCCGTGCTCTTGGGTGGAAAATTCGGGATTTATTCTGATCCCGCAGGATACGCCGTTGGCTCTGTCCCTGAATTTTTCGTACTGGCTGACGCTGTTAAAGCTGATATGGTCGCAAATTTCCGTGATTTCCTCAAACTCGCTGTCAAGGTAGGCAGGGGAAAAAATATGGTTCTCCCCATGCATTTCCTCAAAGCCCAAACGGGCTTCAAACAAGCCGCTGGCAGTGCAGCCGCTGATGTATTTCCCTATCAGCGGATAGGTTTGGTATACGGAGTAGCACTTTTGAGCAAGGAGGATTTTTGCCCCGCTTTTTTCTTCAACCTCCTTTAGAATTTCAAGGTTGCGGGTGAGGGCGGGCAGGTCTATTATATAGGCGGGGGTTTTTACGGTTTGAAGCTTTTGATGCATTTTTGACGTCCTTTACATTTTAAATAGGTCGGCATGAGTGCCTGTTTCTGACAAAATTAAAATTAAAAAGTTATCATATTTCTCATAAATCAACAGCCAATCGGGTGCGATGTGACACTCACGTTTTCCCGCATAATTTCCGGAAAGCGCATGATCCTTATTTTTAGCAGGCAGCTTTTCTCCGTCTGCCAATTTTTTTACCACCTCTGTCAGCTGGGAAATATCATATCCTCTTTTTTTAATTCTTTTCAAATCCTTTTGAAATTTTTTGGTCGGCTTAATATTATACCTCATCTAAAAGCTCCTTCATCATTTGGTCAACATCGGTATAGGTTTTGCCGTAGTTAGAATCCTTTTTCATTTTCTCAACTTCTTCAAATGCCTTTAGGGTTTCTTCACCGGGAATATCCCCTGCGATCTCAAAGGGTATTCTCCATGTTCTTACCGCCTTTTTTGCATAAACAGTGAAAAATGTGGTCATATCCATGCCAAGGTCTTCAGCCAGCTCTTTTACTTGCTCTTTTAATTCCGAATCCATTCTTATAGTTAAATTTGTTGTAGACATAATAAAGCTCCTTTCGCACAACTGCATTTATCCTATTATCTTCATTATACAATAAAATATGTGCATTGTCAATAAATTGTTATTGCAATGCACATAAATTTTACCTATCAATCAACCAAGGCAGGGTCGAAGCTTTCTTTCCAAGGAAGCCCCCACTTATTCAGCGCCTCCATAAATGGGTCGGGGTCAAATTCCTCTATGTTGTACACACCTGCGCCCTTCCACTGTCCCGTCATAAGCATCATTGCGCCTATCATGGCGGGCACGCCTGTGGTGTAGCTTATCGCTTGGCTTCCTACCTCCCTGTAGCACTCTTGGTGGTCGCAAATATTGTATACGTAATATTTAACGTCCCTGCCGTCCTTTTTACCCTGCATAATGCAGCCGATATTGGTCTTGCCCTTGGTTCTGGGTCCCAAGGAGGCAGGGTCGGGAAGCACCGCCTTTAAAAATTGCAGGGGAACGATCTCCTTTCCCTCGTAGTTTATAGGCTCGATAGAGGTCATTCCCACGTTTTCAAGGCATTTAAGGTGGGTCAGATAGCTTTGCCCGAAGGTCATAAAAAACCGTATTCTCTTTATGCCCTTTATGTTTAAGCCAAGGCTTTCCAGCTCCTCATGGTGGAGAAGGTACATATCCTTTTCTCCCACACCCTCAAAATTATAAACCCGCTTTATCTCCATCGGCTCGGTTTCCACCCAATTGCCGTTTTCCCAGTAGCTGCCCTTGGCGCTTACCTCTCGAATGTTTATCTCGGGATTGAAGTTGGTGGCAAAGGGATAGCCGTGATCGCCGCCGTTGCAGTCCAAAATATCGATGTAGTTTATTTCGTCAAAATAATGCTTTTGGGCATAAGCGCAGAAAACTCCCGTTACGCCGGGATCGAAGCCGCTGCCCAAAAGTGCGGTGATCCCCGCCGCCTTAAATTTTTCCCGATACGCCCACTGCCATTTGTACTCGAACTTTGCGGTTTCCGGCGGCTCATAGTTGGCGGTATCCACATAGTTGGTTTTGGTGGCAAGGCAAGCCTCCATTATAGTCAGATCCTGATAGGGCAAGGCAAGGTTCAGCACTACATCGGGCTTGTAGCTGCCGATAAGCTTCACCAGCTCATCTACATTGTCTGCATTTACCTGTGCAGTCTCTATTACGGTCTTGGTTTTCCCCGCCGCCTCGATCTCCGCCTTGATCTTGTCGCATTTGGACTTGGTGCGGCTGGCTATCATTATGCCCTCGAAAACCGTATCGTTTTGGCAGCACTTATGGATAGCCACTCCCGCAACTCCGCCGCAGCCTATGATCAAGCATTTTCCCATTGTGATTTCCTCCTTTATCTGTAACGGTTGTTTTTGTACTTGTTTCTGTGCTTCGCATAGTAAATTTGGTTCTTGAAGAAGGTCTTAAAATCCCTGAAGAAAAACAGTATGAAGTTTAAAAGCGAAATAATTATCGCCGCCACCTCGGACCAATTTTGCCCGATAATATTTAAAACAAGCATTAAGCCAAAGAAAACAGCGTCGATAATTGCAAGCCATTTCACCTTTACGGGAATAAAGAAAAACAGCAGAAATTGGTGGTCGGGGTAAAGTATTGCAAAGGCAAAGAACATTGCGTAATAAAGATAGGTGTTGGAGGTATAGCCTGTAATAAAGCCGCCGACTATAGTCAAAATCACGCCCATAAAGTAATAGACATTGAATTTTAATACGCCCCATTGCTGCTCTAAGGCAGTGCCCATCATCCAGTAGATGTAAAGGCTGAAGATTATAAACACAATGCTGGTCTCGTCGGGTATTATGATCCAAGTGAGTATTCTCCACCAATCGCCCGCAAGGATCAGATCCCTGCTGAAATAAAGGTACATTCTGAGCGGCATTTCGGGCACGAAAAGCTCGACTATAAACACTCCCGCCATGGCGATTACAATATAAAGCATTAAATTCGGTATGCCGTATCTGCCGTATCTGTAAGATAATCTGTCTAAAAGCTTGTTCATTTTTCTCCCTTCCGCTATATGGCTAAAAGCAATTCTCTGAGTGTTTTGCAGGCTAAGGCGGTGCTTGTTCCGCCGGGGTCATAATGCGGAGACAGCTCGTTTATGTCTGCGGCGACTACGTTTGTTAAGCCCCCCACAGTGATTATTGCCGTTACAAGATCGTTGAAGCCGACGCCTCCCGCCTCCGGAGTGCCCGTTCCGGGAAAAACGGAGGAATCCAGCACGTCCAAATCTACGGTAAGATACACGGGGGTCTTTATCTCCCGACAAAGCACCCCAAGCCTTGCAAAATCGAATTTGCACATGACGGTATGCTCCTTGGCAAACATAAATTCCTCCCTTTCGCCGCTGCGTATCCCGAATTGGTAGATCCTGCCGTCGCCCACCAGATCATGGCAGCGCCTCAGTACGCAGGCATGGGACAGCCTTTCCCCCAAGTAATCCTCTCTCAGATCCGCATGAGCGTCAAACTGGATAACGGTCAGGTCGGGGTATTTTTTCAAAACGGCTCTCACCGCTCCCAAGGTGACCAAATGCTCTCCGCCTATCATTATTGGCATTTTTCCGTCGGCTAAAACCGCAGCTTCGTATTCCTCTATCATTGCCAAAGCTCTCTCCGCATTTCCGAAGGGCAGCTCCAGATCGCCGCCGTCAAAGACTCTGATGTCCTCCAGATCCTTGTCCTGATAGGGACTGTAGGTTTCTATGCCGTAGCTCTCATTCCGTATATATTGGCTTGCAAAGCGCGTTCCCGGGCGGTAAGAGGTGGTGCCGTCAAAAGGCGCTCCGAAGATCACCTTGTCCGCCTCCCGATACTCCTTGCCGCAGCCGATAAAGGTCGAAATATTTTTGCTGAAATCACTCATACTATTCCCTCAACGTTTTCCAGTAGTCTTTCCACATAGTTAGGCAGCGCAAATGCGCCGATGTGAAGCTCCTTATTGTAATAATCGGTCTTTATCCCAAGCTTTTCCCAAGCCTCGCCGTCATAATCTCTTATGGGGTGAAGGGTTTTGGAAGCAAAGCCGAAAAGCCAGTGCCCCGAGGGGTAGGTGGGGATATGAGCTTGATACACCTTGCTGATGGGGAAGCTTTCCACTATCCGCTTATGGGCTCTTTGCATGGAAAGTCTGTCCTCGGGATAAAAGGGGCTTTCGCACTGGTTCACCATGATCCCGTCCTTTGTAAGAGCCTTGTAGCAGTTCCCGTAAAACTCCTTGGTAAACAGTCCCTCTCCCGGACCGAAGGGATCCGTGCTGTCCACTATGATCAGATCGTACTTGTTTTCACAGCGGCGGACAAATTTTAAGCCGTCCTGAAAGTACAAATTCACCCGACTGTCCCGAAAGCCGCAGGCGGTTTTTGGAAGGTATCTTTTACAGACCTCCACCACCTGCTCGTCTATCTCCGCCACGTCCACATTTTCCACGGTTTTGTAGCGGCAAAGCTCTCTCACCGCTCCCCCGTCCCCTGCGCCGATAATAAGCACATTTTTTATGTTGGGATTTACCGCCATGGGCACATGAACTATCATCTCGTGATAAATAAATTCATCCCGCTCCGTAAGCATCATATAACCGTCAAGGGTCAAAAACCTGCCAAACTCCTCCGATTGGAACACGTCTATTCTCTGAAACTCGCTTTGCTCCGAATAAAGCTGTTTATCCACCTTAATGGACAGCTTTACGTTCGGAGTGTGAAATTCGCTGAACCACAGATCCATTTTTACGCCTTTCTCTGTTCAATTGCAGTAACTCAAAATTCCCGTGCCGAAGCCTATATCCAAAATCTTTTTTTGCTTACTTTTTGCTGTAACAGTCATCGCACAGGGTCAAGACCCAACTCAGATCCTTGCGTAACACTCCCGGTTTTCCGCAGCGCTCGCATACCTCGGCGGATTTTTTCTCCCACTTGTCGACAATGCCCGATATTTTGCGATGAAGCTCGGTGTCCTTTGAAGAAATGCGGATACTTGCACCGAGGAAATCTATTGCATTTATGCCTTTTTCCTGTCCCTCGTGATGATAATAAAATCTAAGCGTTCCGAATTTTTCCTTGATCTGATCGACAACAATATCCACAGGCTGCCCGTGCTTTTTATACGCCTCGGTTATTTCGCCGCACATTCCGTAAAGCAAGTCATACCAGCCGCCGCCGCATTCACAGCCGTATCCGACATAACGATTCCTGTTTTTCGGTTCATCGGGATTTATCGTTATCCGCATAAAAGGGAAATCTTCTGCCAACTTATTTTCAAGCTCTGTATCCATTGTTTTCCTCCCTGTATTTTCATTTCAAAACATTCAGCCTGTCGATCTTCATATCCTCCGCACCCGTCATAAAGCAGCCCTTTTCCTTGGCGTACTTTATATAGCGGATAACGTCCTCGGTTATCTCCTCGCCGGGGGCTAATATCGGTATTCCCGGAGGATAGCACATTACAAACTCGCTGCATATCCTGCCCTTTGCGTCATCTAAGGGGAGAGACTCCTTGTCGGCGTAAAAGGCCTCCTGCGGGGAGGTGACCACATGAGGCGGAATGTACTCGGAAATAAGCAAGCCGTTCTTATCCCTTTTGTAACGGCGTCGGATTTCCGACAGCGCACCCACCAAGCGTTCTATGTCCCGCTCTCTGTCTCCCACGCTGATATAAGCCAAAATGTTGCCCATATCGCCGAATTCTATTTGAATGTCGTAATCGTCTCTTAAAATATCGTAGACCTGGATCCCCGCCAAGCCCGTATCCAAGGTGTTCACCGACAGCTTTGTGTTATCGAAGTCAAAAACGCTGTCGCCGTTTGTAAGCTCTTTTCCGTAAGCGTAGTAATCGCCGATCTGGTTTATTTCCTCTCTGGCGTATTCGGCTAAATTCACCACCCTTTTAAAGATCTCTCTGCCGTGGACCGCAAGGTTTTTTCGGCTTATATCGAGGCTGGACATAAACAGATAAGAGCCGCTGGTGGTTTGGGTAAGGTTTATGATCTGTCTTACCCTTCCGCTGCTCATATTTTTTCCCGTCAGCAAAAAGCTGCTTTGAGTAAGGCTTCCGCCGCTTTTATGCATGCTTACCGCCGCCATGTCCGCACCTGCCGCCATTGCGCTCAAGGGCATATTCTCCCCGAAATAAAAGTGCGTGCCGTGGGCTTCGTCCGCTAACATCAGCATTCCGTGCTTGTGGGCAAGATCGGTTATGGTTTTTATATCGCTGCAAATTCCGTAGTAGGTGGGGTTATTTACCAAAATCGCCTTTGCGTCGGGATTGTCCCTGATCGCCGCCTCCACGTCGCCGACGCTCATGCCGAGAGCTATCCCCAAGCGCTTATCCACGGCGGGATTTACGTAGACCGGCACTGCGCCGCACAGCACCATGGCGTTTATTACGCTGCGGTGTACGTTTCTGGGGAGAATGATCTTATCGCCGCATTTTGCAGCGGCAAACACCATCGCCTGCACCGCCGAGGTAGTGCCTCCCACCATAAAAAAAGCGTACCCTGCGCCGAAGGCGTCTGCCGCCAGCTCCTCCGCTTCCTTTATTACGGAAACGGGGTGGCAGAGATTGTCAAGAGGGCGCATTGAGTTTACGTCATAGCTCATGCATTTTTGTCCCAAAAAAGCGGTGAGCTCGGCGTTTCCCTTACCTCTCTTGTGTCCCGGCACGTCGAAGGGTACTACTCTGTTTTGTTCAAATTCTTCAAGGGCTGTCTTGATGGGGGCTTTGTTTTGATCCATTTCTTTTCCTTAATTGTATATATTGCTGCCGCTGAAGATTTCTATCATTTCGCGGCGAAGATTGTCGGTTATGTCAAGCCTTGTTTTGGGCGGCAGCTCGTAAACGTCCTGATTAAACAAATAGTTTTGCAGATCTATTTCCTTGATCAGCATTTTTGTGTGAAAAATATTGGACTGGTACACGTTTACGTCCACTGCGTCATATTTTTTCAGCGTGCCGTCGTCGATATAGTCCTGTATCGAGGTGATCCTGTGGTCGCAGAACAGCTTTTTCCCCGCAATGTCTCTGGTAAAGCCCCTGATGCGGTAGTCCATGGTGATAATATCGCTGTCAAAGCTGCCGATAAGATAATCCAAGGTGGAAAGAGGGGTTATCTCTCCGCAGGTGGCAACGTCTATATCCACTCTGAAGGTGGCTATGGAGTTTTCGGGGTGATACTCGGGATAGGTGTGGACGGTAACATGGCTTTTGTCCAAGTGAGCCACCACCGTTTCCGTTTCTCCCGAAAGCTTGCTTATCTTGGAGCTTTCTGCGATCAGGCAGGTCACGGAAGCGCCTTGGGGCTCATAATCCTGCCTTGACACGTTCAGCACCTTGGCGCCGATCATTTCGGTCAAGGTCATAAGTATGGAGGTCAAGCGCTCGCTGTTGTACTGTTCATCGATGTAGGCGATATAATCCCGCTGCTCCCGCTCGGTTTTTGCGTAGCATACGTCGTAAATGTTGAAGCTTAATGATTTTGTAATGTTGTTGAAGCCGTAAAGCTTAAGTTTATTTTCCATTCTCTTCCTTAAAAAGCAATAAAGCCTTCCTCTCATTGTAAATTAAAATATAAAAGCTCAAGGTGCAAGCCTTGAGCGTACATAATATCACAATACGGCATAACCGTTTTCAGAGTCTATACAGCAAGAAATAAACGTAAATTTACTGATCAAAATCACACTGCTCTCAAACACTCTTATTGATATTAAGCACCTGTTTAAGCACCTTTGCGCAAACGGCGGTGAACTCAAAGCGAATATTCCCGAATTTCGGAATACTAAACCGCCGAAGCGGTTATCAATAAGGCAACAATGTTGCCGTCGGCTTTTGACCCAGCTGTCCGAGGCTGAATATTTCTTGCGAATAGAAAAAAATTTCCACTCTGTCGGTCATTAAGGTTATTATACACTATAGTTGTAAAAAATGCAATACAAAAAAGAAAATTTTTTTGCTCTATTGACAATATTTTGGATTAGTGATAGGATAAATTCAGAAACCAAGGGAGGAAAAGCAGTGGAAGCAGCGATCAGTGAAGCGGGAAAAACCGCATTGGAAAAGCAAAGGCTTTTAAAAGAGGTGTTCGGTCACAAAAGCTTCAGAAGCGGGCAGGAGGAAGCCATAGACTGTCTTTTATCGGGGCGGGATATTATGACGGTGATGCCCACGGGAGCGGGAAAGTCGGTATGCTATCAGCTGCCCGCTCTTATGATGAGCGGGATCACTCTTGTGGTATCGCCGCTTATCTCTCTTATGAAGGATCAGGCTATGGCGCTTACCCAAAACGGCGTTGCCGCCGCCTTTATCAACAGCTCCCAATCCATAGAGGATTACATATTTACCATGAGACTGGCGGAGCGGGGCGATTTCAAAATACTGTACGTCGCACCCGAAAGGCTGGAATCCGAAAGCTTTTTCGCATTGGCGCAAAAGGTGAAAATTTCAATGGTGATAGTGGACGAGGCGCACTGTGTAAGCCAGTGGGGTCAGGACTTCCGCCCCAGCTATCTGGGTATTGCGGAATTTATAGAGCGGCTGCCCGAAAGACCTGTCGTGGGAGCGTTTACCGCCACCGCCACAGACAGGGTAAGAGAGGACATAAAGGAAAAGCTGAGACTTTGCCGACCCATGGAGACGGTCACTGGCTTCGACCGTCCCAATTTGTTTTTTAAGGTGATAAGGGCTACACCCAAGGAAAAGGCGAATATCCTGCAAACGCTTTTGGAGGAGTACAACGGCAGAAGCGGCATCATATACTGCTCCACCAGAAAGATAACGGAACAGGTTTATGAAGCGTGCAGGGAGCTTGGCTGTGAAGCGGCAATGTACCATGCGGGAATGAGCGACGAGGCAAGAAAGCAGAGCCAAGAGGATTTTATTTACGACAGGGCGAGGGTCATGGTGGCTACCAACGCCTTCGGAATGGGCATAGATAAATCCAACGTGGGCTTCGTTATCCACTATAATATGCCCAAAAGCCCCGAGGCATACTATCAGGAGGCGGGCAGAGCGGGCAGAGACGGGTCGGCTGCCGACTGCATATTGCTTTACAGCGGGGGAGATCTGCACACCGCCCTTTATTTTATCGACAATATGGAGGGCGAGGGACTTTCCCGTGCGGAGCTGGCCGAGGTGAAAAAGCAGGAAAAAAGGCGGCTGAACGCAATGGTGGACTACTGCACCACCGACAAGTGCTTAAGGGAGTTCCTGCTGAATTATTTCGGAGAGAAATGCAGCCGCTGCTCCGGCTGCGGCAACTGTCAAGGCGAATTCAGAGAAGCGGACATTACCGATCCCGCACAAAGGATCATAAGCTGCGTTTTCAGGATACAGCAAAGAGGGCACTGCTTCGGCGCTGCCGCCGTAAGCGACATTTTAAAGGGCAAAGCCACTCAAAAGCTTTTGGACAGAAGGCTGAACACTCTGTCCACCTTCGGGATCATGTCGGATTATAAAAAAAGCCGTATCGGTCAGCTGATAGATACCTTGGTGCAAAACGGCTATTTGAGCCGCACCGACGACGAATACAGACTGCTCTCCGTTACGGAAAAGGGCGACGCCGCAGTGAAAAATCGGGAAAAAATCACCGAGAGGATCCT
>JAMPBF010000219.1 GCA_023666805.1 Bacillota bacterium | reverse complement strand
GAGCTGTGCCAGATAGTCGGGCAGATTATCCTCCACGGCATTTCGGGCGGTCTGCATAAGGGCGTCGCCAAAATCTCTGACCTCCAAATCCCCAAACCTGTCGGAGAGCCGTTCTATGACCGCCTGTTCGTATCGCTCATTCATCTGCCATATCGGAACAGGGCGGCTGTTATAATATCCCTCGTGGGTATCGGAAATGTCAAAGTAATATTTGAGGGTATTCCTGCGACCTTTCGTATCAAACACCGCTATGCCACGGCTGTCCTTATTTACCCAACGCTTAAACTGCTTATTCCAAGTTTCAAGCGTGGTTACGGCGGTAGCGTCGGGGCGTTGGGCGAAAATCAAGAGCTGCTCGTCAAAGCGGCATTTATAATTTCGGCAGGCAGAGGATAAAAAGTTCTGCCACGCCTGCGGATTCCTTGAAACCGCAGCACCTGTACGCTGATACAGTTCTGTAATGAGCTGATACTTTGCAGCCATATTTTCCTACACCTCCTTATCGTTCCAAATCTCGGTTTTTGTGTTTCCTGTCGTATTCCCCGCACCTTTCGGCAATCTCCGAATACATCTTCTCACGCATATCACGCTCAAAGGTTTTGTATTCCTTCGCCTTTTCGGTGGGTTTGTACCAGACGCTATCTTGGTCTGCCTTATCCATCTGCTCATAGCGGTCATCTATCTGGTCGCTGTACTTCTTATAGATGGCGTGGGCGGCAGGAGCGTCCTTTGCGTAGCGGTATCGGTCAAGGCTTCTGTGAGAGCCACGAAGCTGGGCATACTCATAGAGCATACGGATAATCTCACGGTCAAGCCCTTTCTGACCCTCGGCGGCATAGATTTCCGACAGCCCCTTACAACGCCACGAATGAAAAGGTGCGGTATCGTTGGAGCTGTGAGAGGAAAGATATACGCCGTCCTTTTTTACGGTTATGCGGTTGATAAGCTCGGTACTCACTTTGCACCACCGCCCAGAAAAGAAATGACCTTGTTCGCCTTGATACTCTTTTGCAGGTCATTGATAAGCCCGATGTCCGCAACCGTGATGCCCTGCATAGAGAGAATATCGTCCATTGTCATAGCGGAAATCGCTTTTTCATCGGTAAAGCCTGCTTCCAAAACCTTGTTCAATACCTTGATAGCTTTCTGATTTACAGCCATTTTCTCAATCCTCCTTATCGTTCTAAATTCTTATGCTTCGGTGCTTTGACCGCCTGCGGCTCGGCAGGAAGCGGCTCATAGGTCGCACCGTTTTTCTCCATACGCTCGGCAAACTCGCAGATGTGGTAGAGGTTGTTGCCGATTTCGGTGTGGCACTCGTCGATATAGCGGCAGGTGTGTTCCGACTGTTCGCCCCAAGCGGCGGTAACACGGATTTTGCCGCCGTCTGGGATGCGGAACAGCTCTTTGTACCCAGAGTTGATAAAACGGATGCCCTGCTCGGCTTTCTGGATATGCCTGTCAAGCCACTCCTTGACATAACAATAGCAGTAAAAGTTATAGTCGCCCTTTGTGGGATTGCAGCGGAGCAGATAGGCGTGTTTATCGGTATCTACTCGGAAGCCGTACTCGGTGCAGTAATTTCCCTTAAAGGCACTATCGGTGTGCTGCCTTGCAAATCTGCCCATATCGGAACGGCTCTGAAGCAGCCCGTACTCTGGGGAACGCAGGGCATTGATAACCTCGTCAAGCTCTGCCTTGAACTCGTCCGTTTTCCATTGCTCTCTGGTATCAAACCAAGTGGTATAGAAGCCATTGCCGCCAGAGCCGAAATCGCCACGGAGATGACCGATATTGCCCGTCTGCCCCTCAAGCTGCATACTCTGGGAATAGGTGTATTTCCACTCATTTGGTGCAACCGCCCGTATTTCCATATCAGCGTTCCTCCTTACTGTGGGGCTTCTTCGCCTTTTCCTGTTTCTTGATTGCGGCAGCGGCTTCCTTTGCCCAATCGGGCATTTTCTCTGGCTTGATAACGCCAAGCACATCATACCTTTCCCATCTGGCTCGCTTGCCGTCCGCAAGGCAAGTACCGAATACCGCCTGACCTCTGCCGCCAGCCGCACCGTGTCCGCCGTCCACCAATATGAGCTGATAGGCGGAGTGCCGATACTCATAGCGGTTAAGCTCCGCATTGATAACGACTACCTTGCCGACAATATTCTCGTTTCGGTTATCGGGGATACAGTCGTCTTTGGTAAACGGGGTCATATCAAACGCAAAGCGGGATTGTTCCTCTTTGACAAGGTCAATCTGTGCCTGCACACGGTCTACAAATATCTGCATTGCTTCCAGATAATCGTCCGAGCCTACGGCTTCCGTTACCCATTCTGCGGAAAACGGATTGTCATAGGTGCAGTAGCAGACCATAAAGGGATATTTGTCTGCTTCGTTCACGCCGAAAACGACCTCTTTTTTGCCGATATGGATACTCTGTCTGACCTCATAATCGCCAAGCATACGCTTTTCTTCATTCTCCATCGGGCTGCTCCTTTCTTCGCTTTTTCTCTTTCTGCTCGTCTAAAATCTTTCGGATACAGACATCGCAGAAAATAATGTGCCTGTCCTTATATCGGGGGTAGGGACAGGTCGTACAGTCGTATTTCTTCGGGCTGTTGTCAGCCCTGTTACCGTCCACGGTCATCGCCGTTTCTCTGCTTCGGGGCGGGCGGGTTGTTGTAGGGCATCTGGCTTTCCGTCTGGTAGCGTTCGCTCAGCTTTTCCCGTGCCGCCGACAGCTCGTTGCAGTAGTAGCCCCAGAAATAATTGTCGCCGCCCTTGCAGTACCAGCACACATAGGGGTTGGGGGCTTTGGGGTTATGCCCGATGACAAGCTCCGTACTCCCGATAGTACAGCCCTCTATGATTTCATAGCCGCCATTGGAGCGTTTTGTTTCCTCCATACTCTGACCTCCGTTCAATCGCTTTTCGCATACCCACGGTATGCCTTTTCCCCTCTGGCTCGGAGCTTCTGCGCCCGCAGGCTTCCGAGCAGTTCGGGGTGCTTCTCCTGCAGCTTGCGGCGTGTCCTGCCCACGCTTTCAAAGCTCGGCAAGCCCAGATGCTTATACTGCGCCATGACCTCGGCAAAGGGCATCGCCCCTGCGCCTTTCAGACAGGAATTGCAGACCGCAAGATAGAGGGTCATGTCATCGTTTCTGGCTTCCTCGTCCTTTTCCAGAATGGCTCTGACCCTGCCCTCGATGGTTTTCAGATTCTTCATTGTGTCCTCCATATAATAGGGAAAGGGGCGGCATCCTTCAGCCGCCCCCGTCCCTGCAAAATCGGGTTACTTCTTCTTCCTGTGACGGATATTCAGCCAGACCGCCGCACCTGCAATAAATCCCGCAAGCACGATGGCGGTGGTGGTCTTTGCGTCCATTCTCATAAAACCTCCTTTCCGATTTCTGACCGCAGGGGCTTGTTCAGCCCCTGATTTGGGTCATCAGTCCTCCTTTTTCTTTCTGCCCTTGAATCCCACAAAGCCAAGGACACCCGCACCGACTGTCAGCACCGCCGCAAGGCTCACCCAGAGGGCGGCGTTGAAGTCATCGCCTGTTTTCGGGGTGTCCCTCAGCTCGTTGTGCATCTGGACGATGGTGGTAGAGCCAGTCTGCACGGCTGCCTGCTTGTCGGCGGGCAGGATATAGCCTGCGGATGCCTTGTCGTTCACCTCGGATACGGTATATTCACCGATACGCAGGTTTTCAATAAAGATTTCGCCGTTCTTGTCGGTGGTAAAGGTCTGGTCGTAGTTCACGCCCGTAAC
>JAMPBF010000218.1 GCA_023666805.1 Bacillota bacterium | reverse complement strand
CTGACGGTTTTTCTCCAAGCCTCTTTTCCCTCCGAAATTTATGAGCTTGGACTTTTTCGACAGACTGACAAAACCGTCTGCTTGACCCGCAGATGGTTTTGTATTTTTAATCCGCAAGCTTCTCCCTTGCCTTTTCGGGCAAAGCCTCAAGCTCCACCTCCTCCCAATCGGTCACACCTCTTACGGGGGCTGCGGTAAGCTTTAAATACGCCCCCTCCCTCAGTATCCTGCTGCTGCCGAAGGTGACGGTCTGCATATCTCCGTTATCGTTGCAGGCGGGCAGTGTGTACAAATATTTCATTCCTCCCGTCGGATCGATCACACCCTCTCTCCTGCCGTTCGTCTCCTCCATACAGCTGCCGTCCACCTTGGTGTAAAGGCAGCTGTTTTCGGTAAGCATCATAATGCCGCAAACGGTCAAAATCGCCAAAAATACCGCCCCTATGGCAAAAACGAGTTTTTTCATATCAGACGCTCTCATACCGCTCCCTCCTTTCCCTGATCCGCACAAGCAGCCAGCCCACACTCCCGATCAGGGCTATGGCAGCCGCTGCCGAAATTAGAAAAAATTTTTTCATATGATCCTCCTTTTTTGACGGCAAGGCTTTTGTCTTCAGCTTGTCTAAAAGCCCCTTTTCCCGCTGAAATTTATAAGCTTGTTTTTTTCGACAGTCTGTTTGCCTTACCTCGGCCGTTTTCCCCTGTTAAGCCGCTATCTGCAAATCGGGCTGCAAGAAGTCTGCGGAAGCGCTCTCCCAAACAGCCTTTTCACCTTCCTCGTCCAAATAGCCGTACTTTACCATTTTATCGACTACCTGCCTTTGTCTTTGCTGCGCTAAATCGGGATTTTCGGTCGGAGCATACACCGATGGCGCATTGGGTATTCCCGCCAGCAAGGTACATTGATAATCGTCCATTTCCTTCGGTTCTATACCGAAATACCCGTTGCAGGCGTCTTTAACGCTGTAATATCCGCTGCCGAAATAAATGCTGTTGACATAAAGCTCCAATATCTGCTCCTTGTCATATTCACGCTCTATCCTGACCGCCATAAAAGCCTCCGCCGCTTTCCGCAGCAGCGTTTTTTTCTGAGAAAAGAACATATTTTTAGCCAGCTGTTGGGTAATTGTGCTTCCGCCCTCCACAAAAGCCCCCGCCAAAATATCGTTCCAAGCCGCCCTTGCCGAAGCTATCAAATCTATCCCGAAATGACTGTAAAATCGGTGATCCTCCACTGCCAAAACAGCGTCCAAATAGATCTGCGGCAATTCGTCAAGCTCGGTATAATCAGCCTTACCTTGAATTTCACTTACCGCCTGCGACAAGGGCTTGTTATCCAGTGCGTCGCAGTACAGCTTGTAGCCCATGCCCGTTATTACGCCGAATATGACGGTGATAACCGTCAAAAGCCCTAAAATACATAACTTGATTATTTTTTTCATAAGGCTCTCCCCCCTTTTTTAAAATTATAGCCGAAAAGGGAAAGCTTTTAAATTTAAAACGGTGACAAACGGTGAATTTAAATGACATTTTTGTCACAAAAAAGAGAGCCTTGCAAAAGCTGCAAGGCTCAAAATAATTCAGTGGACTAATTTCTCTTTTTCTTGAAAATGGCACAAATAACCATGGAAAAAGCTGTTGGTGCAAGTGTAAGCACAAGACCCGTTGACGGGTTGCCGTCGCTGTCTGTATCGGACCTGCTGTCTGCGCCTGCCGTATCCGTATCGGCTGCTGCGGCAGGATCGCTGTACTCAGCCGCTGTGCTTTCGTCGGCAGAGCTTGTGACCGTATTTTCCGCTGATACGGCTTCGTCGGAAGGGATCGGTCTCACGGTCGGAGCTTGAGCGTCGTTTACACCGCCGCTGCCGTTGCTGCCGCCGCTGCCTTCACCGTCTCCCGATTTGCTTTCCGAATAGATCAGCGAATATGAAGAGAATTTGTTTGTTGTTATTGTTATCGTATCGGGATTTGCGTCCAGATCGTCCAGTATCTCGCTAACTCCCTCATGAACTCTTATAACCTTATATTGATCCTTTCCCAAAATGCTCTCGGGAATTTCGATGGTGATCTCCAGCGGCTTTTCCGTTTCATGGATCGCGGTGGAGGTAGCGCTGTCCGCCGAGATGACCTCCATTATCAGGCTTATATCTATAAAATGACCCATTTCAAAGCCCTCTAAGTCCTCCAAAGCCTCCTCCGCCGAAGCCTTGTCGCTTGGAGCGACCGTATCCTCTGCGTCCTCCACCTTCAGGGTGATTTTTATGTGGTTGTACTTGTCAACATTCTTGGCTTCGCTTACCGCCTCAAAAATCTCGCTTTTCGAGGCATTGACCGATGCTGCGGGCGCATTTTCCGCAACCGTTACCTTTACCTCGATATAGGGGATCTTCAGATCGTTTTCCGACGCCTCGTTCTCGCCGTTCTCGTCCGAGAAATCCTTGCCGCAGCCGTCGCAGTGCCAATGCTTCTTGACGCCTTCTTCCGTCTCGGTAGGCTCCTTGACGGGTATCTCCGTAAGAGTATGCCTCGCTTCGACATCCTCCGTTTTGGTTCGTCCGCACACCTTGCAGGTGAGCGTTTTAATGCCGTTTTCGGTGCAGGTCGGAGCTTTTGTGACATCGCCGTCGTTCCATTTGTGATCGGATTTGTCAACGTGGTCACCGCACGAACCGAAATCATACTCGTTTGCGCATACATGCCAATGTTGGGTCGCATTGCTTTTCCAAACTGCACCGGGATTATGCGGTTTCATCAACGTTATATTGTAAACCCCATTGTTTTCTTCGGCAGCTATTCGGTAATCCTCGGCATCGCTGAAAAAGCAGCCGCTGTAGTCATCGGCAGCGGAGGTAATGACATTCGGAGCAAAACAATAGATCTCATAAGTTGATATGCCCAATTTTGAATGCATTAAGCGATCCGTTATATTTATAACGGAATTTGGGATTTTCCATATATTATTGGGCTTGCTTTTGGCAGAATTGTCAAAAACCGTTACACTGCCGGACGCATTTAATACTGAATTTTGTTTGCCCAAATATATTCCGCCGCCTTTATCGGAGGCAGTATTTCCGCTTATTTCACCGCCCGATAATGTAATGCTTTTATCCTGTCCTATGTAGATACCGCCGCCGACGCCGTTTGCTGTGTTATTTATTATTTTTCCGCCATACATTGTAAAAGCGCTGTCTGCGGTTTCCGCTATAAAAACACCGCCTCCGTCATTGGCTTTATTATTCGAGATCTCTCCGCCGTACATATTAAAAACGCCTTGATTAGTTACGCCGCCGCCGTCCAAGTGGGCTTTATTGTTTGTGATTTTACCTCCGTACATATTAAATGTACCGTTATTAAACACTCCGCTGTGTATCGTACAGTCCGCAACAATGCCGCCGTACATATTCAGCGTGCCGCCGCTGTCAACGGATATTCCGACTATTTTACCTGTGCCGCAGTCGTAAAGATTGAGCTCCGCCCCCGGTTTTATATAAACGGCGCTCAAGCCCGAAGTGCTTACGCTGTGTCCGTTCAGGCAAAGATTTACTTTTCCCGTAATATCAACTCCGTATTCGGTTGAAATGTCTTGTGTAAGAATGTAATTTCCGTTTGTTGTCGGCAGAGCTGCCGTTTCACTCCAACCGCTGTGCGTACCGTCGCAATTATCTGTTCCCTTCGCCGCCACCTTCTTCGGCATGTCAAAAACGACCGCCGCCGCCGCAATCGCAGCTGCCGCAGCAACCGCCGTAATTTTCCCGAAAAACTTGTTCACTAAATC
>JAMPBF010000217.1 GCA_023666805.1 Bacillota bacterium | reverse complement strand
TTCACCTTTGTCAGTTCAAAAAACAGAATCGAACATTTATCGGTCAGCACTTCATTCCTTGCTGTTTCCAGCAGCTTAAAGCTTGAATAAGGCTCATCACAGTCAAACAGCTTGAAATTCAAAATATTTATCGTAATGGTCTGTTTCAGATCCTCGTATTCCTGGCCTCTTTTCAGCTCATCGGTATAAATCTTTGACCAGTAATACACCGATCTGTCTCGGAAGTTGCCCTCGTCCTTAAGCTGAATTTCCACATTTATCACTTTGCCGTCAACGTGCATTTTCAAATCAAGCGAACCCTGCTTACCGTCAATCGCCGAGGGTAAAATATTGGGATTTATCACGTCTATTTTTTGGATCGAACCCTTGGGCATATCAAGAATATCCTCTAAAAAAGAGGATAGAACAGCGTCGTCGCTTGTAAACAGCTTCTTGAAAATTATATCAAGCTTGGCTTTTACCACATTCCTTGCCATATTGCTTATGCCTTTCGCTTTTATATGCCTATATTATAGCATTTCTCTTTGTTTTTGTCAATGTTTTTCCTCTTATCTGCATATTACAGGTCATCGGAGGAATAAACGCTGTTCCCTATCAAACTATTACCGATTTCAGCCTGTAGGGTTTCAAGCTGCTTGGTCTGCTTTTCCAATTGCTGTTCCAACTGCCTCTTTTTTATCTTGCAGTCCTCGGCTTGATTTTTGAACTTATGCTCCAATATCTCCTGCTCGGGCGTTGTCTTTATCTTATCGAACAGGCTCTTTACCGCACTAAGCACCTTTTCTTCCACAATATCGGATCGGTACGCCGCTTGCCCGTCACAGTTGCTCGGCTTTCCCGCCCATCCAAACAGCCGCAGGTACGTGTACCCTTTGATTCCACAGGCTGCTGGGGCTATGATAATCAACTCCGTATCTTAAATTTTTTCTTTTTATTCCCCTACTATACTTCATAGATAGTTAATATTGACGTTCTGATTAAATATTTCCAAAATAGCAATGCAAATCGCAAACGAGGCGCACAGCTGCGTGGATTTGCACTCGTGCGGTGGAAACATCCAATGGCGGAACAATAGGATTTGGAAAATAATACATCACCGCCCACTCGGTGATCTTAATGACAAACGCAGATTCTTCCGCTTTCCAAATATGACAACAATTTATCTGCCGATTTCCGTGCAAGCTCTTTCACTTAGCAAAAATACCGATTATATCTGTTTATTAATTGATCGTTTAATAAAATCCTTTAAAAGGATATTTTTCAGCAATCCATTCATTCGACAACTCTTCCATCCGAAATTTCAATTACTCGGTCACATATTTGCGCCACATTACTGTCGTGCGTAACGATTACGATTGTTCTTCCTTGATTATTTAAAATCTTAAAAAGCTTCATAATCTCCGCCGAATTTTTGCTGTCCAAAGCGCCCGTAGGCTCGTCGGCGAATATGATTTTCGGATCGTTCACAATCGCCCGTGCGATCGCCGCTCGCTGCTTCTGTCCGCCGGAAAGGTTATTGGAACGGTGATGTGCGAAGTCCGACATTCCGACCGCTTCCAAAGCCACCAGCGCCTTTTTCTTTTTGTCGCTTACCTTATAAGCGGTACTTCTTCATAATCATAATCATATACGGAATAACAAAGATTAAAATCTTGCTCTTTATCTAACTTCGCATTTAACCCCAAAATTTTCGCTCCCTTTTCTATTTCACCCACAATTTCAACTGTATGAAATATCCCCTCGTGATCTCCAAAAAAGCAAAGCTGAAGCTTATCTCCCGCTTTCCACCCAAAAGGATTTTCTGAGATCACGGTCTCGATCACGCCGACCTTGTCGCTTGTGTTCAGCCAGCGCCCGTTTTTCAGCTTCGGCGGAAAGCGCTTTATCGCTTCGTCGCTGTAAGCTCTGCTTACCGAGCGCACGTACGACTCGCCGCCGTTCGAGGATTCCTTGTAAACCGATACGTCGCTTATTGAAATGACTTTTTCGGGATTGCCTATGTATTCTCCAAGCTCCGCTCCGTGAACAAAATTGTTTTTCTCTTTATTTTCATATCTCAGATTCAATAAGGCGAAATATCCGTTTGACTCAAAAATATCCTTTAACGGCTCGTAATAGGTATATCTTATCATAATCGATGAGATCATGACGGCAAATACGATGATTGCAGCCGTCATCTCGAGAATTATGAGAATATTCATTGCCGCTCTCTTTTTTAAATTCAGAAGTGCCGTTTTAAAAAGCGTCACTCTTATTCCCTCCATTCTTCGACAATCGATTTATTAATAGACCTAAATATCATAACCGATAAAATAATCAAAAACATCATAAAATAGGTTGCTGCAATCAAGCTGTAAATGCCGAGTGAATAGGCTTCCGTGATGAAATCAAAAACATCTCCGAAAACATGATTAACAAAAAAACATTCAAAAACGTTCCGACAATATATGCGGGCAGCGTTAAGATAAGGCATTCCGCTAGATAGATTAAAACCGCTTTTGCTTTAGTACAGCCGCAAATTCGCAAAACGGCGAGATTTCGCTGTCTTTTCTTTAATACGAACCGATACAGCATAGCGAAATTGACGATCGACAAAAACGAAATAATGACCGCAATCACGATCATATTATTGTAAATAGCGATGGAATCCCGATCGGGAAGCTCCAACTCCGGAAAGATCAGTTTATCCGGAATTACTTCTGCGGCAGTCTGTCTAAGGCTTTCATAAACGGAACGGGTAATATTCCTTTCAAAGGTAATTGAGAATTGAAGTATCCTCAGTTCATCGGGAACGGTAAGAAACGGAACGATAGGCGTCCCTCCTCCTGCGTTATATACTCCCACGACCTCATATTTTTTCCCAAACAGAGTAATTGTTCCGTCATCGTTTTTTATATTTGTACATGGGGTGTTCCAACTGTTTGCGTTTGTTCCCCACACCAGCGCCACCTGTTTTCCCGCTGCCTCCTCATTGTCGGTTATATATCTCCCAAAGGGCATAAGGCTATGTTCTTCCCATGCTTCTTTTGTCACCTCACTAATGTGATATTCTCCGTCAACGAAGCGAAAACGCATGGATAAGGTATGTGATGATTCATCGGTATTGAAGCCATATTCGCTAATGTCTCCCGAAGCATAAATCACCTGAATACCGCTGCGAACGTCAGCGGTTAGCGCCTCGACATACCTTTTCAGCTCTCCCTTTGTCAGACCGGTTCCCTCCGCAAGCTCGGGTCAGACGTCCTTTAGTTCTATTTCTGCCTCGTTTTTTTGCATGTCATAGTTATAAAAAAGACCGTATGAGAAATTCAATATAAAAGCCGATGAGATAACGCATATAAAAATAATAACGAGCAGCAGCTTTTCGTTTTTAAAAAACGACGCAATGT
Source organism: Bacillota bacterium (assembly GCA_023666805.1). Classification (GTDB taxonomy): domain Bacteria; phylum Bacillota; class Clostridia; order Oscillospirales; family Ruminococcaceae; genus Ruminiclostridium_E. Next base: position 455 of record JAMPBF010000217.1, on the reverse strand, counting down.
TTAGAAACGTATGGCGCATATGCTTCCTCCTAATATATTGGTTTACCGCTCAGCCAATTGCCAATCGGTAAACCAACTTTAAAATTATGCGGTTTTAATTTAATCAATCCACATACTTAATGCCCGTATACCAAACAACGGGGGATTGATATGCAGGAGATGAGTATACCTCACCATACATCTGAAAATTGTATCTGCTTGATGGGTATTCTGTATTTTCTGCTTTTGCAGAGGTTCCAAATGTCGAGCTTCATATCTCTCAGCTGTTGGTATTCCGACAGGTATTCGTTCATCTGCGCAACCGCTTCCTGAAAGTCATCGCAAACTGCTATTCTTATCATACCGTCTCCCCATACCTTACATTATACCATAAAAAGAGAATTTTGCAAAGCAAAATTCGCAGCTTGTCGAAAAACCCCCATTTCCCTCCAAATCCAGAATACTTTTATCCAAAA
>JAMPBF010000216.1 GCA_023666805.1 Bacillota bacterium | reverse complement strand
CTTTGGGGTAAATCTTACTCCAAACTCTCTTTCAAATTCCAATTGGAGAATTTTCATCGTGGGCAGCTTGGGATTTACCTTGGGAGGGATCTTAAAGCTCTTGTCCTCCCAATACCAAATAACTCTGCCGTCGGTGCTTTTCGTCTTTTTCAGGGTTATGGGAACGATCCCTCTGTGATCGCTGCCGTAGTCGTATTCAAAAGTAACGTTTTCAAAGGTTATCTCGTCGTTTTCGGTAAAATCGCCGAAAAATTCCACAGCCACACCGACTGAAGCGCCGCCCTTGTTTACGGCAAAAACGCAGCTGCTTTCCCCTATTTTGCAGGGCATAAGTGTAAACTGAGAAACATCAAGCTTCGGGGGCGCACTTTCAGCCTCTTCTTGGGACAAGACGAAATAAAGCAGGGTCAGGGCGGACTGATCCAAATGCTGAGTGTGCTCCGGCGTTAAGTCGCACTGCATCGCCGTCATTCCCAACAGCTGTTCCCCCGCAGTGATAAAGGCGTCCTCCGCAAAAACATTTTCCCCCTGCATTATTTCCTTGAACCGCTCCAAATCTCCCACAGCCTCCTCCCAAGGCTCAAAAGAGCTGCTTCTCGCAGCGTCGCCGTAGGGAAACCCCAAGGTTATCCAGCCGTCCTTGTTTTTCGGGGTATTGATCAGATTTAAAAACATAAAGTCGCTGTCGCAGCAGTAAGCGGCGATCACATCGGTGGAAAATGCTTTTGACCAAGGCTCAGCCGCCTCTTTCATCTGTACGTCGTCGCCAAAGAAGGAATCATCGCAGCTGAGGGAGATCCAGCCGCTGTCCTCGGGAGCGTAGATCGCACCCGCAGCCTCTCCCTGCTCCTTGCTTTCCGCTAATTTATAGCCCTTTTTTGCCATACTGTCAATGAATAGCTTTTTAAAGTCTTCCAAGGTGAAGCTGTCGTTTTTCTTGATATGCAGGTTGGAAAAGGTCGTGCCCATAGAAAAGTTCCTCCTTTTTGTTATATCAATTATATCAATTATATCAATTATATCAAAAAGTCACATCATGTGCAATACTTATTGCTCCCCCAATCTCCCTTTTCCTTATCCAAAAAAAGCCGTAATTTTTGTGCAAAACGCTGATTTTTTATTTGTAAACGTTCCCAACTCTTTTGTTATCGCAATCCGATTTTCGGCGTAAAAAAAGAAAATTTTTAATGATAACGTTTTCAGCTATTGAAATTAATGTCAAAAAGGTATATACTTTAAGTAGGGTAAATTAAGCAAAAAATGCGGCTGTGAAAAATGCCGCAAAAATTTCACCATAAGTTAAGCAACACGCTTAGGAAAGGACAGGATATGAAATTTGGCTACTTTGATGACGCCAACCGCGAGTACGTCATCACCTCCCCTCAAACCCCCTACCCTTGGATCAATTACTTGGGTACAGAGGGCTTTTTCTCCCTCATCTCCAACACCGCAGGCGGCTACAGCTTCTACAAGGACGCAAGGCTTCGCCGCATTACCCGCTACCGTTACAACAACGTTCCCGTGGATTTGGGCGGACGTTATTTCTACATCAAGGACGGAGAAACGGTTTGGAATCCCGGCTGGTCGCCCGTAAAAACCGAGCTTGACAATTACAGCTGCCGCCACGGCATGGGTTACACCGTGATCAAGGGCGAAAAGAACGGAGTTGCCGCCGAGGTCAAATTCTTCGTTCCCGTCGGCTTTAACGGCGAGGTTCAAAAGTTTACGATCACCAACAACAGCGGCAATGCCAAGAAGCTGAAGATCTGGAGCTTTTTGGAGTGGTGCCTGTGGGACGCAAACGACGATACCACCAACTTCCAGCGCAACTTCAACACAGGCGAGGTGGAGATCGACGGCAGCACCATTTATCATAAAACCGAGTACAAGGAGCGCAGAGACCATTTTGCATTCTACACGGTAAACGCCGATATTCAGGGCTTCGACACCGACAGAGAAAGCTTTTTGGGGCTTTACAACGGCTTTGACAAGCCCCAAGCGGTAGAGCAGGGCAAGGCAGGCAATTCCGTGGCAGACGGTTGGTCGCCCATTGCCTCTCATTACCTTGAAATCGAATTGCAAAACGGCGAAAGCAAGGATCTGATCTTCCTTTTGGGCTATGTTGAAAATCCCGTGGAGGAAAAATTTGCCCCCGACCTTACCGCCGACGATAAGATAATCACCACCGCCAACAGCAAGAAAAATATCGTCAACAAGAAAAAGGCGAAGGAAATGATAGAGCAGTGCAATACCGCCGAAAAAGCGGAAAAGCTCTTCGACAGCCTTAAGAAGTATTGGGACGACGTTTTGAGACAGTACAGCGTAAGCTCTCCCGATGAAAAGCTTAACCGCATGGTCAATATTTGGAATCAGTATCAGTGCATGGTCACCTTCAATATGAGCCGCTCCGCATCTTACTTTGAAAGCGGTATCGGCAGAGGAATGGGCTTCCGCGACAGCAACCAGGATCTGCTGGGCTTTGTGCATCAAATCCCCGCAAGAGCAAGGGAAAGGCTTATGGATCTTGCCGCTACCATGTTGGAGGACGGCGGCGCATATCACCAGTATCAGCCCCTTACAAAAATGGGCAACCACGAGCTTGGCTCCAACTTCAACGACGACCCCTTGTGGATGATTTTAGCGGTAGCCGCATATATCAAGGAAACGGGGGACGTTTCGATCCTTGACGAAAAGGTTCCCTACGAAAACAAGGAAGAGCTGGCAGATACCATGCTCGACCATATGAAGCGCGCCTTCTACCATGTTTGCAGCAAGATCGGACCTCACGGTCTGCCTCTCAGCGGACGCGCCGACTGGAACGACTGCTTGAACTTAAGCTGCTTCTCCGACAAGCCGGGACAGTCCTTCCAGACCTACACCTCTCCGAAATACGGCGAGAAAGGCTACAGCGATGTGGCTGAATCGGTTATGATCGCAGGTATGTTCGGCTTTATCGGTCCCGAGTATGTAAAAATGTGCAGAATCAAGGGCGACAACGCCGAGGCGGACAAGGCACAGGCTGAAATCGACAAGATGAACGCCAATACCTTGAAATACGGCTATGACGGCGAATGGTTCCTGCGGGCTTACGACGACAACGGCAACAAGGTCGGCTCTCACGAAAACGAGGAGGGCAAGATCTTCATCGAGCCTCAGGGCTTCTGCGTAATGGCCGGCATCGGCAAGGAAGAGGGCGCCGACCTTAAGACCCTTGAAAGCGTGGATAAATACCTGAACAGCAAGCACGGCTTGGTTCTTAACAACCCCGCATTTACTCACTATTATATTGAATACGGCGAGATCTCCACCTATCCCCCCGGATATAAGGAGAACGCAGGCATCTTCTGCCACAACAACGCATGGATCATCTGTGCCGAGGCATTTGTGGGACACGGCGACAAGGCGTTTGAATACTATTCAAAGATCGCTCCCGCCTACAACGAGGAGATCTCCGACCTTCACCGCACCGAGCCTTACGTATACGCTCAGATGATCGCCGGCAAGGACGCACCCCGCTTCGGCGAAGCCAAGAACAGCTGGCTCACGGGTACGGCGGCGTGGAACTTTGTAGCGGTTTCCCAATATATTTTGGGAATCAAGCCCGACTACGACGGACTGGCTGTGGATCCCTCCATTCCCTCGGAATGGGACGGCTTCACTGCTTCAAGACAATTCAGAGGCGCAACCTACAACATCAAGGTTCAAAACCCCGCTCATACAGGTCACGGCGTTAAGTCCGTAACGGTAGACGGAAAGCCTGTTGACGGCGTAGTCGTTCCCGCCTTTGAGAGCGGCGAGCATACCGTTGAGGTGGTTCTCGGCTGATTAAGCTTTCTTGTCTTTTTTCATGTTATCCGCAAAAACCCCCGCAGGAAACGTCTG
>JAMPBF010000215.1 GCA_023666805.1 Bacillota bacterium | reverse complement strand
CACCCAGTGGTTCGAGCGCACCTTGGACGACAGCGCCAACAAGCGGATCGCCGTAGCCGAAGCCTTTTTAGCCACCGACGCTATCCTGAACATAATGATAAACGTCACCGACGGCTTGGTGGTATACGAAAAGTCCGTCAGAGCAAGGGTCATGAAGGAGCTGCCCTTTATGGCTACCGAAAACATCATGATGAGAGCGGTGGAAAAGGGCGGCAACCGTCAGGAGCTTCACGAGGCGCTCCGCCGCCACAGCATAGCCGCCGCAAGGATAGTAAAGGAGGAGGGCGGCGAAAACGATCTGGTGGACAGAATAGCCGCCGATCCCGAATTTAAGATCAGCAAGGAGGAAATAATCGCCGTGCTGAAGCCCGAAAACTTTATCGGCAGATGCCCCGCACAGGTGGACAGATTTATAGAGGAATGTGTAAGACCTGTTTTGGAAGCCAATAAGGACATTTTGGGAGAAAAGGCTCAACTTTCCGTATAAAAATATATAATTATACAAACTGTAAATTCATATTAGGCGGCAAAAGGCTTTTAAAAGCCCTTGCCGCTTGAATTTTTATAAAAATCTCGGAAAACTATTGACTAAATGAAAATTTTTTTATATAATAGAAAAGGTTATTTTTAATGCTGTGAAGATTTATATTAATTATATATAGTGTGACAGCAGAAGTTAAAATAAAAGGAACGGAGTGAAAAAGCAATTGAAGAAGGTTAAAAAACCCGTATTCTTTATAGTAGCGTGTATAATCTCGATTTTTACCTGCTTTTCGGTAATGGGCGTACACACCACCTACGGCGACGTAACTACTACATGGATCCGGGGCATAGCGGACATCCGCTGGGGCATAGATATAAGGGGCGGTGTTGACGTTACCTTTGCTCCCCCCGAGGGAACGGATGCGACCAATTCCGAAATGGATGCGGCAAGATCCATTATCGAGACCCGTATGTTAAACAATAACATTACGGATTATGACATTTACGTGGATTACACCGCAGATCAGATAATCGTGCGCTTCCCCTGGCAGTCCGACGACACCGATTTTGACCCCGAGGCGGCGGTAAAGGAGTTAGGCGAGACCGCAATGCTCACCTTCCGAGAGGGCGGCACATCGGATATAGGCGAGGATCAGACCTATGAGGATCTGCCCTTGGTGCTCAGCGGCAACGACGTTGAAAGTGCCTCCAACTATTATAATACGCAGGAAAAGGAATATCAGATTGCCCTTCAGCTGAAGGACAGCGGTGTCGCTGCTTTTGACGAGGCTACGGGACGTCTTGCGGGCACGGGTAAATCCATTTCGATATGGATGGACGATAATATGATCTCACAGCCCACCGTCAGCGCTCATATAGTTGACGGCTCCGCCACTATCAGCGGCAGCTTTACCTTTGACAGTGCAAAGGCTTTGGCGGACAAGATAAACGGCGGTGCGCTTCCCTTCAAGCTTGAGACCTCCAATTTCAGCACAATAAGCCCCACGCTGGGCGAGGGTGCAAGAGACGCCATGGCGCTGGCGGGACTTATCGGCTTTGCCTTTATCGTAGTGTTTATGATAGCGAGATACCGTCTTCCCGGCTTTGTGGCTTCCATCGCACTGGTGGGACAGGCTGCGGGAACCTTTGCGGCAATTACGGGCTTTTTTGCCTTTAACGACAGCTTTACTCTTACTATCCCGGGTATTGCGGGTATTATCCTTGCCTTGGGCATGGGCGTGGACGCCAACGTTATCACCGCCGAGCGCATCAAGGAGGAGCTGTATGCGGGCAAGTCCTTGGACGGTGCGATCAATACCGGCTACAAGCGGGCATTCTCCGCAATTTTTGACGGAAACATCACAATGGTTATCGTGGCGTTTATTTTGATGGGCGCATTCGGCACAAGCGACAGCTTTTGGGCAATAATTCTCTCGCCTATCTTCACATGGTTCGGCGCTTCCACCGAGGGTACGATCTATTCTTTCGGCTATACCCTGGCAGTGGGCGTTATTCTGAACTTCTTCTTCGGAATCCTTTTGTCAAGATTGATGACCTCATCTCTCGCAAGATTCAGAATGTTCAGAAAACCTGCTCTTTACGGAGGTGTAAGCGATGAAAAGTAAAAAGATTTTAGACATCTACGGAAAAAGAAAAGTTTTCTTTATAATTCCAATAGTGATCGTAGCGGCTGCCCTGATCGTAGCCTTAATTGCCGGCATCGAGGTCAGCATCGAATTTAGGGGCGGTACTCTTATCAACTACAGCTACACGGGAGATTTGGATACCGCAGCGCTTAAGTCCGCAGCGGAAAGCTACGGCTACGGTACGGTCAACGTTACCACAGGCTCGTCTATCGGCAGCGACACACAGAATGTTACGCTGTCTTATGCCTCCAATACCGGACTTACCGCCGACGTGCTGAACGATATGTCCGCAGAGCTTATGGAACAGTTCAGCGGCAACCGGCTCACCCGCTTAAACAGCCAGGACGTAAAGCCCACCTCCGGTTGGAAGTTTTTCGCAAAGTGCTTGGTGGCGGTAGTGTTCTCCTTCCTGCTTTTGGTAATATATATCGCCTTCAGATTCAAGAAGATCGGCGGCCTTTCCGCAGGCGTATTCGCACTTGTGGCGTTAATGCACGATATTTTGATAGTATTCAGCACCTTTATTTTCTTCAGACTGCCTATCGACGCTAACTTTATGGCGGTTATCCTGACGATTTTGGGCTACTCTATCAACAACACTATTGTGACCTATGACCGTATCCGCGAAAACAGGACGCTTTACGGCAAAAAAATGGGCCTGGTGGAGCTGATGAACACCAGCGTTACGCAAACTATGACCCGTTCTATCAACACCACTGTTACCACCGCCTTTGCAGCGGCAGCGATCTGCGTGGTGGCTTGGGCAAGCGGCGTTAATTCCATAATCAGCTTTGCCTTCCCCCTGCTTGTGGGCTTGATTGCAGGCTTCTACTCGTCTGTATTTATGTCAGGCTCCATGTGGGTAATGTGGCAGCTTCACAAGGAAAAAACACCCTCCAAAAAGTCATAAAGCATTTTCAGAACCCGACGCTTGTTGGGTTCTGTTTGTTTTAGATATTCAGACGTATTGCCGTCTGTGAATATTCGACTTTGCATTACTATTTGTTGAATTTTGAAAAAAATTACAAATTGTATTATTAATTTCGGTTTGAAAAGAATGCAAGGTTTGTATTAAACGGAAATCAATATTACAATTTATAATATTTACCAAAATATCAACGGAAAGGAGAACGGCATGCAAATAGGCGCTTCCACCGCCTGCCTTTATCCCATGGAAACGGAAAAGGCGATCATACAGCTTTCGGACGCAGGGATCGGCAGCATGGAAATATTCTTTAACGCCGACTGCGAGCTGCAAGGGGATATTTACGCCGAAATAGAAAAAATCGTAAGGCAGAGGGGAATTTCCGTGCTTTCCGTTCATCCCTACACCAGTGCGATAGAAACGATGTGCCTATTTGGGGACTACAAAAGGCGGCTTGAAGCGATCTTAGACACCTACAAGCGGTATTTTGAGATCATGAACCGATTGGGCGCAGGGGTATTTGTGCTGCATGGGGCGCTGAAAAGCGCAGTGCTTACTGCCGAGCTGTATTTTGAACGCTATTCAATGCTGTATGAGCTGGGCAGAAGCTTTGGCGTCACAGTGGCTCAGGAGAATGTCAGCTACTGCAAAAGCGGCAGTCTTGACTTCCTTATCGATATGAAGAAACGCCTCGGCGATAACTGCGGCTTTGTTCTCGACGTGAAGCAGGCGCTGCGCAGCAGATTAAGTCCGTTTGAGATATACGAGAGCCTTAAGGAAAGCGTGGTTCATTGTCATTTGAGCGATCATGATTCCCAAAAGGATTGTATTCCCGTGGGAACGGGGAGCTTTGACTTTGAAAAATTCGCTCAAATGCTTAAGGAAAGCGGCTATAAAGGAAATATAATATTGGAGCTTTACCGCAGCGGCTTTGAGAAAACGGAAGAATTATGTCGAAGCGTTGAATATATGAAAAAATTTTTCCGAAACGACATGAAAAATAAGGAATAAGTCTTGAAAAC
>JAMPBF010000214.1 GCA_023666805.1 Bacillota bacterium | reverse complement strand
GATAGCTTCACAGTTTATTCTACCATAAATCCTTTCAGAAATCAACATATTTTGCCATATATTTTATTATTGCCAATTTACTGAATTTTACATCAAATATTTGTTAAAAAGTAACGAAAATTTGTGCAAATTATTCCAATTCGCAATATTTTGTTAAAAATACGGGCAGATCGGAGGCGAAAAACCGCCAAGCTTTTCGGTTCTTGACGGTTTTTTCCGTTATTTTATTAACCGAGGCATCAACTCAGCGCCAAAGTATCTTGAAATTTGCCGCAATTTACAGCTCCATTTCTTCAACGCCTCTGTTATCTATCTTCTTGGCGGAAACCACAAACAAGGTCACAAAATAGCATAATGCCATCAGCAGAAGCGTAACGCCGATGCTTCCCCAAATATTTGCCAAATCCGCCTCCCCTGCGGCAATAAGCTCCTGACACTGAGGGATAAGCGCAAAGGGGTGGAATTTGGAAGCACCCAAGGCTTGGAAAAGAGTGGTGAGTATCGCATTGCCGCCGTACATGATGACCACCGACACTCCCGCCTTTTTGGTGCAGATACCCAAGGTAAAATACAGCGTTATCATAAACGCATTGAAGACCGCCGCCAATAACGCCGTCAGCGCCAAATCCGAAAGACCTACCGCCGCAGCGCCGAACATCAGCGCCGTCATGCCGAAGCTCAGCCACACTCCCACAAAGGCAAGGATACCGCCTATTAAGGGAAATACCAAGAATTTCGGCAAAATGTAAAGCTTAGGCGTAAGCCCCGCATTTTGAGGAATGATCATAGACCGTTTTTTAAGCTCGCCGCCTGCCGAATACATGGTGACAAGCATGAATATCAGCATAAGAGTGTTGGTAAGATCGCCCACAGAGCTGATCACACCCATTTTCGCCATAAGCTCCTCGTCCCCCAGCATGTCCCCTACCAGACCAAACGACATTCCCGAGCTGCTGCTTATGGAAAGATTGTCCTCGTCGAAGGCTTCGGAGATCTCCTGTCCGCTCTCCGTCTCCATAAGTCCCGAGATCATGCTGTAGGAAAATTTCATCAGCAGCGGAGAGATCAAGGCGAACACCACCGAGGCAATGATCACTCCCGCCAGCCTAAAGGAACGGCTGAAAAACATAAGCTCTTTTTTGATCCCCACATTAAGCATTACCGTTCACCACCTTCAAATAAATTTCCTCCAAGCTTTCCGTAACCGTTTTACACTCAAGAGGCACCAAGGAATTTTGTGCAAGGGTTTGGGTCAATATCTCCGTCGTCCTTTTGGGATCGGCTGTGCGCAGTACGAAAACTCCCGTTCGCTCGTAAAAATCCACCTTGTCTATTATATCCTGCCGCTCCAGCGACTTTATCGCATCTATCGCCCTTTGGTCGGCGTCGTACAGCTTTAATTCCACCTCCGGACGGAAATACCGCTTTTCAACGTCGGTGATCTTTCCCTCTACAGCCATTTTCCCGTTAACAAGTATTCCGATGCTTCCCGCAACCTTTTCCACGTCGGAAAGTATGTGGGTGCACAAAATAATGGTGCTGCCCATATCCGCCAGCTGACGGATAATTCTCATAACGTCCGACCTGCCCTCCGGGTCAAGAGCGGAGGTGGGCTCGTCCAGCACCAAAAGCTGAGGCTTGTCGAAGATTATGGAGGCAATGCCCAAGCGCTGGTTCATGCCTCTGGAATAACCCTTGATGCGGCGCTTTCCCCCCTCGGTCATGCCGACAATGTCCAAAACCTCGTTTACCCGCTGCTCCACATCGTCCTTGTAGCGGCAGCAGGCGGCAATATATCTTAAATATTCATATCCGTTCATATATGTGAACATTGAGGGAGTTTCGGGAAGATACCCGATCTTGATCTGCTGTCCTTCCTCGCCCAAAAGAACGTCGCCGCCGTCCTTGGGGATAATGTTGCACAAAATGTTCATGGTGGTGGATTTTCCGCAGCCGTTTTTGCCCAAAAATCCGTACACCTCACCGTCGGGCACGTTCATATCCAAGCCCGCCAACACCTTAAACTGACCGTAGCTTTTCTGTAAATTCCGTATAGTTACCATAGCCCTGCTTTCCTTTCCTAAATCTGTAAGATTATTATAGCACAGCTTTTCAAAAATGTCAATAGAATTTACAAAATAAGTTAATATTATTAAACATCGCAAAATTTATGTAAATAAAATTTACTTATCAACTCTGCGGTTAACTCCCCAAACCGAGCCGAACACTCCGAAAAACAGGCATAGAGCCAGTCTGACCAAAGCGCCCCCGAAGGAGACCGAGCCGAAGATAAGGCTTAAAATCAAGCCGATAACAAACAAGCTAACGCCGCAAAGGCAGCCCTGCTTTATCCCGCCCCGCTGCTTGAACCGTCCCAGCCGATACCCTCCGCAAAGGGCGGCAACGCAAAGGGAAGCGACAGCCAAAGCCGGCGCAGTCTCCTTGGGAAGCTGAAAAAGATACATCGCCGCCGCCAAAAGGGACATAGAAAGAGGAAAGGCGGCAAGGGAGGTTATAAGCGCTTTAAGGTAAGGCAGGTAGATCGGTGGGTCAAGCTTCATCGCAAAGCTCCTTTCTTATGTCGGAAAATCGATTATTCGTTATGCTGTTTCCGCTTTAAAAATAGACAAAGTCTATATTTAGTATTAAAGTAAATATATGCCCCCTTTGTCCCAAAAATGTCAAAAAATAAACAGCCCAAAACGAACGGTCCGTCTCGGACTGTCGAAAAATGGGCTGTTTTTATAATGCTTTAAATGCTTTTTGGGCAAAAGGCTTTTAATCCGTCGTGTCGTGAACGGTTCTGTTTTCCGCAATAGAGGTTCTGAGCACTCTTATTCTTGTGCGGTCGCTGCCTGTTTCGATAAGGACGGTGTCCTCCTTGACGGAAAGCACTCTGCCGATAATGCCGCCGGTGGTCACTACCTCGTCCGCCACCTGAAGATTGTCCAGCATTTCCTTCATCTTCTTGCTGCGCTTCTTCTCGGGACGGATAAGGAGAAAATAAAAAATAAGTATCATCAGCGCCAACGGCACAAGGGTGGTGAGCAGTCCCAAGGCTGTGCTGCCTGTGGCGTCTGCGTTGGTTGCGTTGGAGGTGTCTACCAGTAATTGAATAAAACGGGTCATAATTTTTCCTTTCTTTTTAAAACCTAATACGTGATATACATTATACCGCTAACGGCGAGAAAATGCAAGCGTTTTTTTCTCTATTATGCAAAATACAGTAAAACAGGGCTTTTTGGGGAGAAAAATTTCACTTGACGAAATGCGAAAAATAGGCTACAATATATTATGTATAATTATGGTATGCAAATTGGGGACAAGCCTTTTCGGCCTGCTCCCCGAAAGGAAAAAATTATTTATGGACGTAAAAATCAGCGCCTCTCTCTTGGGCTGCAATTTATCCAAGCTGGGGGAAGAGGCGGAAAAGGCGGTAAAAGGCGGCTGCGACTGGATACACTTTGACGTCATGGACGGAAGCTTTGTGGAGAATATCACCATGGGCGCTCCCGTGCAAAAGACCCTAAACCCCGATTTCTTTATGGACACTCACCTTATGGTAAGCCGCCCCGACAAGCAGATCGATTTTTTTGCGAAAAGCGGCTCGGATATTATCACCTTCCACACGGAGGCGGATTCGGACATCGACCACACCATCAACAAAATACACCGGGCGGGACTAAAGGCGGGGCTTTCGGTAAAGCCCGCCACCCCTGCCGAGGAGCTGTTCCCCTATTTGGAAAAGCTGGAAATGGTGCTTATAATGACGGTAGAGCCGGGCTACGGCGGACAGGGCTTTTTAAACTACACTCTGCCTAAGATCAGCAAGGTGAGGGACAAGGCAAGAGAGCTGAACCACCCCCTGCTTATCGAGGTGGACGGCGGCATCAACGCACAAACCGCCCCCCTTGCGGTGGAAGCCGGAGCAAATGTTTTGGTCAGCGGAAGCTACCTTTTCAAAGCCTCGGATACCGCCGAGGCGGTAAGGGCGCTTAAGGCATGCCGATAAAGAGATCCCTGCCTTTAAGCCGCCCCGATATTGAACAACGTTCATAATGTTATGGGCGAAAACCCCGAAAAATCCCGATTTTCGCCGCAGCCGACGGCGCAGATCAAAAAAGCTTGGCGCAGCGCTCGGCCCCGTTATCCTCTATAAGCCTTTCAAAATACTC
>JAMPBF010000213.1 GCA_023666805.1 Bacillota bacterium | reverse complement strand
GCGGCGTCAGCTTGGCGGAAAACCGACCGCAGGGAGGTTTTTCGACAAGCTGAATATTCTTTTGCTGTTTTGCTTTAAAATATAGACGCAGTCTATATTTAAAACGTGAATCAAGCATTAATTCTGCACAAGTATTATATAGCACCCTGCGCAGCCCAATCCCAAGGTCTCCAGCTTATCCTCCATGCCCTTCATATGATAGACCTCCAGTACTGCCATGGCAATCTCACGCTGTGAGGGGAGCTCCGATGTGTAGCGTATTGCAACGGAGCCTGCCGAGCTTTCAAGGCAATTGCTCAAGACCGCCTTAAGCTCCTCGACGCTGCCTGCCGCCAATCCGTTGACCTCGTAATATTCCTTATCCGAATCGGCAACGGCGTAGCTTCCCACGGCTGTGTCAAGCTCGTACAGCTTATCCTCGGTGTACCCGGTCATGTAAAGATCGTCTTTTCCCGCTGCGTAAAGGAAAAAGGGAATGCCGCAGTTGGTCTCGTTGTTGGTGCAGTCTATCTGATACCAATCGCCGTCTAATTTTACGGCGCTCCATGCGTGGGGCAGGCTGCCGTTTAAATACCCCGTTATCACCTTGCTTTCCACATTGCACAGAGAGCACAGAAGCTTGTAGGACAAGGCATAGGACTGGCACACGCCCGTTTTCTTTACAATGATGCCGTAGGCGTTGAAGGCGTCCTCGGCTTCCTTCCAGTTTTCGTCCTTTTTAAAGTTGTTCTTTTCCGCTTCCTCCACCGCCTGTTCGTCGTAAACGGTGTTGTCGTTTAAATAATTGTACAAAGCTCTGCACTTTTCCTCGTCGTTCATGCCGTCCGTAACGCATTGGTCTGCGATCTCCTTTGATCTCAAATAAATTTCCTGCTGCCGCTGCAAAATTTCGTTTTTATCATAGCAGTATTTTACGTTAAGGGTGAGTGTGCCGTAATCGTAGGCGTAAGCCAAAATCCCCAATATATAAGGATTTTGGTAATAAACCTTTTGAAAAACGTCGGCAAGGTTGTCAAACTGCTGCAATGAGGGGAAGGGCTCAAGGGAAATTTGGGTGTTTCCCGCCATAAGGTTGCATGCCAGCCATTCCTCGCCTGCGGAATCGGCGAATACGGTGTAGCGGGCGTTATCCACGGTCAGGCTGTCGGCGTTTTCGATATGCTTTTCGGTATTTTCCCTTTGGCGCTCCACCAAGGTAAGACCCTCGTCCTCCTCGGCTCCGTCGGCTTCTATTATGGTGGGAACGCCGCTGTCGGGATTAAATTTTGTGTTGTTTTCCGGCTCGATTTTTACATAGCTGTTGGAGGAATTGCTCACAAAGCCCCTTGGCGGGTCTCCCTCCTGCAAGTCGCTGTAGTAATCCGCACCGCCTTCCACGGCGGCAATATCCATGCTTACCTCGCCCGTTATGGCTGTGCCCTCCACGGAATAGCGGAAATGAGGATAATCCGTTCCCAACAGGGTTTTTCCTCTGTGGAAGCTGTAGATAACGTTTCTTTCGGTTATCGATCCGTCAATGTTGAGCACCTTTAAGGTGTGGGGCAGATCCGATTCGCTTTCAAAACGGCTGAACATTATATCCTCGCCGTCCACCACCTTGTGAGGAAGTATCATATCCGAGGTGTTGACGATATTTGAAAGTCTGCTTTCCTTATCTCCGAAAACGGCGGTGACAAAATAAGAGCCGTTTACCGAGTAATTCTGTCCCAATATGTAGTCGGTGTCGTCATCGTCCAGCTCATCGTGATAATGAATGGCAAGTCCGTGATCCTTTCCCGCAAAGCAGTCAAATTCGGTTTCCTCGGTATTCGCCTCTTTGGCAAGGTAGCAGTCGCCGTTTACGTCAAAGGCGCTTTCCGCTCCCGCCACAGGCTCGTTTATGCTTCCCGTCCGATTTCTGTCGGCGTTGCCGTAGGAGTATACGTTGTAGCTGTCCGCACCCTCTACAGCCTCCCACACCAGCTTAAATCTTCCCGTGCTGTCAACAGCGCCCTTTAAGGTGGGAACGGGCAGCTCGTGCTTTACGGTGAACGGGATCACAAGAGGAGCGTCCAGCTTTTGCAGAGTATCCGAATCCATATCGTAGTGGACGGCGATATAGTACATCGGTGCGTTGCCCCAAGTATCGATGTCGTTGTCCAACATATCGTCGGTTTCACTGTCGGTGGCTAAGGTGCCCGTTATCGGTGCAACGTTTATTCTTGTGCCGCCCGTCTCGGTTTCCGATTGGGTGTTATAGGTGTAGATCTGACTTTGAGGCAGACAGTCGGGGTGCGTGTGGACGGTGACCAGATCCACGATCCCCATTCCTATCAGCTCTTCCCAGTTAAACTTAAAGTCAAAATCGAAGCTTTCCCAAGGCTCTACATTGTAAAGCGGCATAATATCCTTGTTTTCCGATTCGCCGTAGGCTCTCTTGATCTCGGAAACGGAATAGGAATCGGGGTCGGCATTTTCGATGCCGTTATTCTCGGTTTGAATTTGAGCGTCCGTGTGGGACTGTGCGGGGACGCTGTCGGTGACGTCGGGCTCGGCGGCATTATCTGCGCTGTTGCAGCCCGTTAACATCACGGAACAGGCAAGCAGCCCGGACAATGCGCTTAAAAAGGCTTTTTTTCTTTTGATCATCGCTATTCTCCTTTAATGTGAAGTTTTCCCTTTGTCAGTAAAACGAGCCTCAACATCAAAAGGTTGCAAAATTATGGGGAAAGCTTAAACTTTTTTTCCGACACCTCCAAAATATCGCCCGAGATCGTGAATTTGACCACGTTTCCCTCGCCGTCCGACGCCATGTAATACTGAATATCCGAACCGATCTCTTCCTCGGTTTCCTCCGCAGCTTCGATCCTTAAAGCAAGAGCCTCCGCAAATTCTCTTTCCTGCTTGCCGCTGTAATCGAAGGTGCTTTTATCGCTTTTGTAAAGCACGGCATTTTCCCGCAAAAGAAGCTCGGCAAGCCGCTTCGGAATGTCGTTTGCGTCTGCGGGGAGCCCGTTTTGGGAAAATTCGGAGAATATTCCCGTCGCATAATCGATCTTGCCTGCGGACACCGCCCCTACCTCTATGATGTCCGGAGGCTTTGCCGCCGATTCGCCCGTATTTATCACCAGTATGACCGCTGCCGCCGCACCGCAGCATACTGCGCCCGCCGACAAAATCAGGGTGCGGGCCTTTGCTTTTTTTCTTTGCCGGGACTTGTTTTGCCGATTCATTTTTTCCGACAGTCCGTTTAAAAAATCCTTGTCGGGAGCGATCTGCCGCTGATAACGGCCGTATTCTTCCTTAAAGCTCATACCGCACCTCCTTCAAAATATTTCTCAGCATTTCTCTTCCTCTGGAAAGCTGAGATTTGACAGTAGCCTCCTTGGTTTTTGTAACAGCCGAAATTTCAGCCACCGTCATATCCTCGTAATAAAACAGGTGTATCGGGACCCTGTATTTTTCGGGAAGCTGCTGCAATGCGCTGCGAAGCGCCTCCGCCTCTTCAGCCTCCTCCGCTTTAAAGGTCTCGTCCGCATCTGCCGTCTCGGGGAGCTTCTCCATGTCCGTTCTTCGCCTGTAGTATGCGCTTTTCACAAAGTCCTTGACACAGTTCACGGTCACTCTTAACAGCCATGCCTTTCTGTGCTCCTCGCTGTTGAAGCTTTTGTCTGCGGTTATGTATTTTAAAAAAACGTTTTGGGTAATATCCTCGGCGTCCGCCGTGTTTTGGACTGCGGCGTAAGCGACTCGGTAGATCATGGACGAGTACATTTGCAGCAGCTCCTCTGCGGAGACGTCTCCTGCGGATTTTTTCACTTTTGCAATCATTCCTTTCCTTGTTGCCTTGATAATAACACGATGTAAAGGATAAAAAGGTTGCGCAATTATTTACTTTCCCTCGGTATAGCTTTTTATCGCCGCAATAAAAAGCTCTCCGAAGGCTTCAAGCTTTATTTTTCCCACTCCGTTGATCTCCATAAGCTCCTCCTCGGTAACGGGTTTTTTGACCGCCATTTCTTCCAAGGCGGCATTGGTGAAAACAATGTAGGCGGGTACGCTTCTTTCTCTCGAAACGGCAGTTCTAAGCTCTCTCAGCCTGCCGAAAAGCTCCCTGTCCTCGGCGTTCAGCGCTGTTTTGACGGGAGCTGCGCTGATTGCCGCCGCTCTGACGGAAGCGGTTTTTTTCTTCTCCTTATCGCTATCGTAAGCTCTT
>JAMPBF010000212.1 GCA_023666805.1 Bacillota bacterium | reverse complement strand
GGCGTCTTTAAAAGATAGACTTTGTCTATCTTTTAAAGCGAAAACAGTATAACAACGGCTGCAATTTCAGTCAAACCCCTTTGCAATGCCCCTTATGAAAGCGTCAAAGCCGTCTTTTCATGCCAAAAATCCCGCAAACCCGCTCCACAAAAACTTTCCCTAATTTCCACCGAGTTTTCCGCAATTTTCCGATTTTAAAAGTGCTTTAACCAAGCCTTTTTCAACTTTTTCCACTGTGTTTTCAACAGTTTTGCGGATTTTGGTTAAAAATCCGAGGGGTTTTCCACACTTTCCACCAAAAAACCTGTGGAAAACCCATTATTACTCGGGGTAAAATCAAAAATTACTATTTGTATAATTTATGCTATATTATACAAATATTAAAGAGCGAATTTGTAGGCGTTTTGGGAGCTAAATAATATGCAACACAAGATAATTATTACACATATATATTATAAAAAATATATTATGCTTTAGTCAATGAAAAATTTAAGTAAATTACCGTTAATTTCTCCTTGAAATTTTCCCCGAAAAAAATACGGGACAACAATGGGACTTTTCAGCATTTTCCACCGAATTTTCCACGATTATTTTGATCCGAAAACAAAAAACAGCCCACTTTTCCACACTTTCTACAGGAAAACTTGGGGGAAACTGCATATTTTCTCCTGCTTTTCCAATAATACAGAGTGTAATATCGAAAAGGAGAAGTCAAAATGAGAGGGGTAAACAAGCTTATCGTAGAGATAAAGGACACCGAAAACGACTATTTTGACAGGGCAATACTGTTTTTAAGACCCGACAAGGTAATGACGGATCAGGCGGAGATCAACAAAAACGCCCAAAAGCTGCTGACGGAGGTCCATAACAACGGAGTAAGGCATAAAGACAGAAAAAAGCTGTGGATAGGCATAGCCGTCGGACTTTTGACCTTGGGAATAGGTATTGCACTGATTTTGGCGTTTTAGCCGCAGCGGCTTGACACTGCTCCCAAAATCTGATAAAATATACAGGTAACCTCATTGTGCGAACGCGGGGAGAGATCCGTGAGGAAAGTCCGAGCATCACAGAGCAGGATAGCTGTTAACGGCAGCCGAGGGCGACCTTAGGGCAAGTGCAACAGAGATATACCGCATTGCGTACCGCAATGTAAGGGTGGAAAGGCGAGGTAAGAGCTCACCGGAGCGCAGGAGACTGCGCTGCCATGTAAACCCTATCCGATGCAACGTCAATTGGTACGGAGAGAAATGCGTCTGCTCGGCGCACTCCGATATAGGCGGCTGGAGCTTACAGGCGACTGTAATACTGATTTCAGCTTAAAATATAGCTTCGTCTATCTTTTAAAGCGAAAACAGTGTAAGCGTAGATAAATGTTCGCACACGACAGAACTCGGCTTACAGATGAGGTTATGATCGATTTCGTTCTTGGGCATCGTCCCGCAAGAATACCGCTGCGGTTTTTTTGCGGGGCGGTGTCTTTTGTTCCGGGAAATTGTTTTCACAAAGAAAATAACGCTCTGCATTTGCGCAAAGCGTTATTTTGTTTAAGGAAGTTTTCAATGAAGAAAAATTGTTTATTCGTTAGCTATCAAAATCTCCGCAGTGCCGTCGGCAAATACCGTAATATCATATCTGCCGTAGGAATGACCGCTTTGAATTTCAAAGTAAGGCTTAGCCTCCTCCTCAGTGATCTCTGCGATCCTGTCGGTGCCGCTCATAAAGTACCTTGATCCGCACTTAAACACGCTGCAATCCGCAGATCCAAAGGTAACGCTTCCGCTCTCCAAGGGTACTAAAACTCCTGCGGGAGTAAGCATAAAGCAGTTATCGCCGTCGGTGACCGCCGCCAAATTAAGGTCGGCGTTTCTCGTGAACTTTGCGGAGGAGCTGAACACCGCAATTTCCTCGGAAAGATTTTCGCTTGTATTGATCGCCGTAAGGTGCATTCCCTCGCCGTTGTCGTCCGTATAGGTAAGCAAAACGTAAACCGTGCTGCCGGAGCAGGAAACCACCGATACGGGACAGTCAAATTCCTTCACCAATACGATGTCTATCGTATTTCCGCTTCTTCTTGCGTAGTAGATGCGGGTCTTATCCAAGGAAACCGACTTGATCATCATTATATCGCCGGAATCGCTGCCGATAACGGAGGAAAGCTCAAAGTCGCCGTTGGTCAAGGAGCTTACGTTAAGCTCGGACAAATAGCCCTTTTCTCCGTCGGCAATGAACAGCTTGTTTCTGCCCTTGTCGTCGCAGCCGGTAATAAGCAGCTTGGAGCTGTCCTCATTGCTCCAGCTTACCTTTGCGCTGGCGGCATAGAAGGTGGTTTCCAGCTTAAGTTCATCGCCCATTACCCAATAAAGTCTTATGCTGTCGTTGTTGATAACAACGAGTTTTTCTTCATTTATAAATACCCCATAGCTGATATTTTCAAGGGGAAGGGTTATCTTCTGATTATAAACGGGCATTGTCGCATGCTCGAACAGGCTCGGAGTAGTCTCGGCAGTGGAGGAAGCGGACACGTCCTCCGTCACGTCGGCTGTTTCGGTGGAAACAGTGTCGCTTGTTTCGGGACTTGTGGGAGTTACCTCGGGCAGTGCGACTTGAATAGTCTCATCGGTAGCCACGGTAGTGCCCAATGCGTCAACAGGAGTAACTATAGGCATAAAATTATCGTCGTTATACTTACAGCCCTCCACCGGCTCCAAATAGGAAATGGCTCTCAGCTCCTTAAGCTCGTTGTAAACGGCGGTGGGAGCGGTTATTTTAGCGCCCAAAAACTGAAGACTTTGGTCTAAGCCCTCATCGTTGTTATAGCGCTTGCCCTTTTCGGTATATAAATAGGTAACATTTATGTCGCTGAAATCCTCGATAGCGGAAATTGCCATAAGAATTTCGTTTCTTGTCAAATTTTTGGAGAAGGATACGTAAATATCCATAAACTCCTGCTTATCCGAAAGCTCCAAATATCTCTGATCGGCTGCATGAAGCCTTTCCATTGCCGCTTCGATGCTGCTGTCGGTGATGTCGATGCCCCTTCTGCCCGGCAGACTGTTGATAGAAACCACCGTGATAGCGGCAGCGGCGGCTACAGCGGTGCAGGCGGCTATTCCCGCCGTCCACTTGCGGAGCATGCCCGTGCTTTGCTTTTGATAACGGCGCTTTGCATTACACTTGATCTTTTCCGTATCAACAGTGTAATTTTCCATCAGCTGTCTGTAAAATTCCCGTTTATCCACAATGGCTTCCTCCTTTCCGCCATATTTATGTAAATTAAAGCTTAAATTTCTTCTTTTGTCTTTCAATAGTACGGTAAAGCTTGTTTTTAACCGCCGAAAGGTTCATATCCAACTGATCGGCAATATCTCCCAGCTTCATGTCGCAGACAAAGTACAGGTAGAAGATCTTGCCCGTGACCTCGTCGGTGTTGGCAATATCCTCGAAAATCTCTCTCGCCAGTATCTCGTTGCACAGAACGTCCTCAAGATTTTTTTGAGTGCTTGCCATTTCGCTTTCGATCTTTACCATCTGCTCGTCGGTATAATCGGAAAAGCTGTCAACGGCGCTGTGTTTTTTCTTTGCGCCGTAATAGCTTTTGCACTCGAACTTGGCTATATTCACAAGAAACGCCTCGGCGTTTTCTATGTCCTCATAGCCTTTTTTCGCAATGCGCTGATAAAATCTCGCATATATGTTCTGAAGAATGTCCTCTGCGTCCAAGATGTTGCCGCATTTGCTGATAACATATCTTGTAAGAGAGTTTATTGTTTGGTCATAGACCTTGTTAAAGTAAGTCTCAGGAGAATTGCTCCCTTTTCGGTTCAAGCGGTTTCACCTCGCTTTCCGCCTTACAAATAGGTAGTAAGGACTTTTCGCAAAAAAGTTTCAAATTTAAGTAAATTATTTGCCGTGTTTTTCCAAAAAATAACAAAAAAAGACAAGCCTTATTGTATAAAATCTACAAGAAAGCCAATAATTTCACTGCAAATATATTGAGGTTGTCTTTAAAAACCCCTATATATATTAACGTCAAAAATTCAAAAAAGTTACAGTAAAAAAACAAAAAGATTACCTCTGTACAATCATAACTATCACGCTCCCTTATTCGGTTTCCGTCAAAATTGAAATCATGGCGAGATTGCCTTGAAATTTCTGATGTGTCTTTCTGAAAGACACAATAGACATCGGTTTGTTTGAATA
>JAMPBF010000211.1 GCA_023666805.1 Bacillota bacterium | reverse complement strand
AAGGGTATCGCCGAAGCGGTCGACACTACCGTTGCCGAGGTAAAGAAGCACTCCAAGAAGGTCAAGGGCAGCGCAGACATTGCAAGAGTTGCCACCGTTTCCAGCGGCGACGAGGTTGTGGGAAAGCTTGTTGCCGACGCTATGGAAAAGGTAACCGCAGACGGCGTAATCACCGTTGAAGAGAGCAAGACCGCCGAGACCAGCTGCGAGGTTGTAGAGGGCATGCAGTTTGACAGAGGCTATATCAGCCCCTATATGGCTACGGATATGGAAAAAATGGTTTCCGAGATTGAAGAGCCTTATATTTTGATCACAGACAAGAAAATCTCCAATATCCAGGAGATCCTTCCCCTTTTGGAGCAGGTGGTACAGTCCGGAAGAAAGCTTCTTATAATCGCCGAGGATATTGAGGGCGAGGCGCTTTCCACCATTATTCTCAACAAGCTCCGGGGAACCTTCGTGTGCGTTGCCGTAAAAGCTCCCGGCTTCGGCGACAGACGCAAGGAAATGCTTCAGGACATTGCGATCCTTACAGGCGGTCAGGTGATCACTTCGGATTTGGGCTTGGAGCTTAAGGACGCTACCGTGGATATGTTAGGCACTGCCAAGCAGGTCAAGGTTTCCAAGGAATACACCACCATCGTTGACGGCGCAGGCGCTAAGAAGGACATCAAGGAGAGGATCGCACAGATCAAGGCTGCAATAGAGACCACCACCAGCGAATTTGACAAGGAAAAGCTTCAGGAAAGACTTGCCAAGCTTTCCGGCGGCGTTGCTGTTATCAAGGTCGGCGCTGCTACCGAGGTGGAGATGAAGGAAAAGAAGCTGCGCATCGAGGACGCCTTGGCTGCCACAAAGGCTGCCGTTGAGGAAGGCATCGTAGCAGGCGGCGGCACGGCGCTCATCAACGCTATGCCCGCTGTTGAAAAGCTCATAAATACTCTTGAGGGCGATGAAAAGACCGGCGCTAAGATCGTTCTTCGTGCACTTGAAGAGCCCGTTCGTCAGATCGCACTTAACGCAGGCCTTGAAGGCAGCGTTATTATCGACAGCATCAAGAGAAACGGCAAGATCGGCTACGGCTTTGACGCTGCCAAGGAGGAATACGGCGATATGGTCGAAGCAGGTATCGTGGATCCCGCCAAGGTTACCCGCTCCGCTATTCAGAATGCCGCTTCCGTTGCCGCTATGGTTCTTACCACCGAAAGCCTTGTTGCCGATAAGAAGGAGCCTGTAGCTCCTCCTGCCGCACCCGCAGGCATGGACGGCGGAATGTATTGATCCGAAGACGATAAATTGGATTAGCTTATAGGGCTGTAAAAACACCCAAATATCCCGACAAAGCACGGAAAGTCCGACTTTGCCGGGATTTGTTTTTGGTAAATCGGTGTTTTTGCAGCCCTTTAAAACTTATCTAAATTATTGCCCCTCTTATCCGTTCGCCTCGCTCGCTGCATGCGGATCGGCAAACGCAAAAATTATGGTATTGTTAGCGGTTATCGGTATTATTCAGCAGCCTGTCCCTCTTCGCCCCGAATACCCTTGTGATCGCCCCCAAAACGATGCCCGTCAGGATTGCGGAAACAATGGTGCCGACCCCCACGCTTCCCATGCCGTGAACGGCGATAAGGCAGGTAACGAGCGAAACAGCCGCCACCGTCACATCAAAGCCTATCTTGACGGAAGAGAACTTAAAGCCCGTGATCTCACAAACGGCGAGCATTGTTCCTTCTCCTGCCAACGGGATAATATCTGCGGGCACATAAAAGAAGATCCCCACCGCCACGATCACAATGCTGACCGCCAGCATTACTATCCTGAGTGCCAAATTATCGGTAAAGGGGATAAGCGACACCAAATAATTGCACAGGCTTGTAAACAGCCCGAAAACGATCCCCACAGCGATTTGCAGCAGATTTTTGGGCTTAAACCGTTTTCTGAGCAGCAGCAGCTGAATAATCACCAGCACAACATGGAAAAGCACCGTTGCCAGACCCATTTCCACGCCCCAAACCACGGTCAGTGTGTAAGGGATAGAGCTTACGGGAGAGACCCCCAGATCCGACTTAACGGAAAGGGCGATCCCGACAGTCATAATAAACAGCCCGATAAAATACATCGGTATTCTCACTTTAAGATTTTTCAATTTTTGCTCCTGTAAAAATATGTATTATTATGGCAAAAAATTTGTCATCTCTTATGATTATATCACTTATTGTCGGCTATGTCAAAGCCGATCGGGTTTCGTTTTTAGTGATTACGCTGTATTTATTGGTCATTATTACCAAAACTAATTGACAAATGCGAAAAAATGTGATAACATTAAATAAAATCAGGTATTGTGTTTGTTGAAAGCAATACCGTTGGAATGGAGAATATCGTTATGAATACCTGCCGCGAAAAAATAGCCGAGCTGATGTTTAATCAGGACGTGTATACCTATTTTTACATAGACTATAAGCAAAACGAATGGCATCTTGAGGAAAACCCGGGTATGCCTGAATTTACCATGTCCCAAACCGATAATCCCATAGATTCCATATTAAAAAGCGGAAAGCTTGCCATCGAGGACGCAGGCAGATTTTCCATGCTTGCGGAAAGGCTTAAAGGCGGAAACGCCTTCGGCAGTGAGGATAAGTTCATTAAAGCCCAGTTCAGGCTTAATCAGGTGCTGGGCGCCGTATGGTACGAAATAAAAGTATATCCCGATTTTGAGGAGGACGGCACGGTAAATGTGATCTCGGGCACATTGCACCGTCTTTCCGACAGAGAGATCAAAAACCGCAATATCCTGAATTTCTACACCAACGATAAAAATCCCGCTATCTTTGCCGATCTTATGGCAAAGAGGATAAGGGAAAATCTCGACACGCAGTTTGCGGTGATCCAGTTCGACGTGATCGGCTTCAAATTTATCAACGACAAATACGGCGAGGCTATAGGCAATGAGATACTTCACTATATAAACGACGTTTTGGATATTTACTGCAACGAGAGCCAGATCTATTCAAGGCTCAGCGCCGACGTATTTATGGTGGTGATACCCTATGAGGAAATTTCCGACATTTACGATTTTCTGAGGGGTCTCGAAGCGGCAATGAGCGGCTATAAGGGTATCAAATACACCATAGCCTTCGGCGTGTATTTGGTGGAGGACAGAAGCATAGCCACCCGCATTATGGGCGACAGCGCAGGTCTTGCCAGAGCCGCTGCCAAAAGCAGCGCTTTGGAAAATATCGCCTTTTTCAACAAGGACGAAAAGAGCAAGCTTAAAACCCAGCGCACGATCGAGGACAGAATGAAGTCCGCTCTCAAAAACCGAGAGTTTGTAATGTATTTGCAGCCCAAGTACAGTATTTCCGAATCCAAACTCATCGGCGCAGAGGCATTGGTTCGCTGGATCGACCCCGAAAAGGGCTTAGTCCCTCCCAACGATTTTATCCCCGTATTCGAGAAAAACGGCTTTGTGATAAAAATAGACGAGTTTATTTGGGAAGCTGCCTGTCAGGAGATAAGAAAGTGGATGGATAAGGGCATAACCCCCGTCCCGATCTCCGTGAACGTATCGAGAGTGCACCTTAATAACGGCGAGTTTTTGGAGCATTTAAACGCACTTATAGAAAAGTACGGCATTCCCAAGGAGTATTTGGAGCTTGAGATCACCGAAAGCGCCGAGAACATAAATTCCAACGCAATGATACAGGAGGCAAAGGCACAGGGCTTCCGTCTGCTTATGGACGATTTCGGCTCGGGCTATTCCTCCCTGAACACTCTTAAAAACACCCCCTTCGACGTGCTGAAGATCGACAGATCCTTCATATCCAGCTCAATGGAATCCCAAAGAGGGCAAAAGATAATTTCCCACACCATAGCGATGTCGCAGGATATAGGACTTGACCTTATTGCAGAGGGCGTGGAAACCAAGGAACAGGCTGATTTCCTTTACACCTGCGGCTGCGACGCCGCACAGGGCTTCCTGTATTCAAGACCTGTGCCTATAATAGAATTTGATAAAATGATGTTCAGAAATAAGGACGAATGACAAAAAACCGTCTGCCTGACCCGCAGACGGTTTTGCCAGCTTGTCGAAAAACCTCCCGTTGGTCGGTTTTCCGCCAAGCTGTCGCCGCATTTGGCGGCTTGCCGCCAAATGCGAAAATCGGGCAGAGCATTGCTCTGCCTCGATTTTCAGGCTTGATCGCAATTTGGAGAAAAACCCTGACGGT
>JAMPBF010000210.1 GCA_023666805.1 Bacillota bacterium | reverse complement strand
GGGTACTTATGCCTGTTTTCCCGTAAAAACTCATGTTGTTATGAAGGAAGACGAGATGAACGATATTTTGGATAAGTATGTAACGGACTATCTGGAAGAGGGGGACATGATCTTCATCTCCGAAAAGATAGTGGCGATCACTCAGGGACGGGCGCTGGAGGTGAGCGAGATCAAGGTGAGCCGCCTTGCCAAGTTCCTTGTTAAATTCGTTCATAAATCCGAGGCGGGGATCGGCATCGGCGACCCCTCCACCATGGAGCTTTGCCTTCGGGACTGCGGCAGGATCAAGGTGCTGTTTGCGGCTGCGATAGCGGGGATATGCAAAATATTCGGCAAAAAAGGCGTATTTTACAACATACTCGGCATGAAGGCGAGAGCGATAGACGGCCCCAGCAAGGATAACGTTCCTCCCTACGACCACTACGCAAAAATGGCTCCCGAAAATCCCGACGGCGCTGCCGCAGACATGAAGAAGCACGCTAACGTTGAGGTGGTGATAGTTGACGCAAACGATTTCGGCTGCAATATACTCGGAAGAAGCAGCAAGGACATTCCCGAGCGCTTCTGCCAGCAGCTTTATCGGGATAATCCTCACGATCAGGGCTTTTGTCAAACTCCTCTTGCAATAGTTCGCAAGGCGGAAAGGCTGGAGGGCAAGGACAAGGACTTAGCCGCTATGGAGCGGGCAAGGTTTGACGAGGAAAAAAAGCTTCACCCCGAAAGGACCAACGACGACCGCTGGATCCTGCACCCCGACGCAGAGGGAAAAACGCAGCTTTAAGCCCTGCCGCCTTGCCGTACAGTACATTAAGCGCATTAATTGCAATAAATAAAAAACACATTACGATAAGAGCGGGTCGTCCATCGCTCTTATTTTTATGTCAAAACTCCTTTGATCAAGGTGTGTTTTTGTAATAATTTTGTAACTTTTTAAGAGAATTATCCCCCAAAAAGCGCCGCCGAATTAATTTGCC
Organism: Bacillota bacterium; assembly: GCA_023666805.1. Lineage (GTDB taxonomy): Bacteria > Bacillota > Clostridia > Oscillospirales > Ruminococcaceae > Ruminiclostridium_E. The sequence continues at coordinate 3,259 of JAMPBF010000210.1, read as the reverse complement.
ATAAAAATAATATATCACTTAACTCCTTTATTGTCAACAAAAATCGCAGCTTCGGATTTATTTCTCACTTGACAGAAAAAACTATTTGGGTTACAATAGAATGAAAAATTGTTTTTTTGAAAATACATATAGAAAGAAAAAACCTACATGAAAAAAGAAACCAACCTGTGCATGAACTGCATGGGGGAGCTGAACGACCACGGCACATGTCCTTTATGCGGACTTTATGACGCCGATTCGTACATATCCTCCTATCTTGCACCGAAAACCTTTTTAAACAACCGATATATTGTGGGCAGGCTTATAAGCTACTGCGGCGAATCCGCCTTGTACATAGGCTTTGATGTTGCGGATAAGCGCAAGGTCACTATCAGGGAGTATATGCCCGACACCCTTTGCACCCGGGAAAGGGATCAGGAGGAGGTCACGGTAAAGCCCGATAAAATGCCTCTTTATAAAACATATTTGGCGGAATTTGCCGAGCTTCAGACCACCCTTATGCACTCTCCGAACATACAGGCGATACAGCCCGTGCTGGACGTGTTTGCGGGCAATAACACCTGCTATGCGGTAATGGAGTATATCGGAGGGATCAGCCTTAAGTCCTATCTTGCCAACTGCGGCGAAATACTGCCGTGGGAGCAGGTAAAGGAGCTGTTCCCGCCTATCCTCACTGCGTTGAATCAGCTGCATAAGCTGGGAATAATCCACAGAGGCATCAGCACCACTACGATATTGGTCAGCGAGAAAAATCAGCTTATTTTAACGGGCTTTTCCATAACCGCCGCCCATACCGCCGACAGCGACATCGGCTACGAGGTGTTCGGCGGCTACGCTCCCCCCGAGCAGTATTCAAGCTCCAGAAGAAACGGCAGCTGGACGGACGTTTACGGTATTGCGGCTGTTATGTACCGCTGCCTTACCGGAGTAACTCCCCCCACGGCGCCCGAACGGCTTGAAGAGGAGACGCTTATCGAGCCGATGCTTATCAACCGAAATATCCCCAAAAACGCCTCGGAGGTAATAGTTAAGGGAATGCAGCTGGAGGCGGAGGACAGGATACAAAGCATCTCCGAATTTGTGGACAGATTTTTCGAGCAGCCTTCCCTTTCCGTCTCTGCGGAGCTTTCAAGGGAGATACCCGTCTCGCCCGCCCGTTACCGACCCAAAAATGCGGAGAACAGCCATAAGGAAGAGCCGAGAAGGACAAATCCCCGCCCCGACGCAAAAAAATCCTCCAATACCGCCAAAAAAAGGACCAATTCAAAAAAGGGAAAAAATAAGGCGGAAAAGGACAAAATAAAGTTTATAGTGATCGCCTCATTTTTGGGCGCGATAATTTTGGCGTTTATAATCGCAATGGCGGTCACTGCCTCCGGCGGCAGCAGCGGCAGCATTTACACCGAAGCCACCACCACCGCTCCCGTCACCACCGTTTACGTTCCCGCCGTGATCACCACCGAGGCGGAGGCGGCTCCCGTTTCCAACTCCTCGGGCGAAAGCTATATAGTGCCCAACTTCAGCGGCGCAATGTACGATACGGTTACCTCGGGAAATCAGTATTCCTACCTGATCTTCAATCCCACCTATGATTTCAGCAATGAATTTAAGGAAGGACAGATCATCAGTCAGACCATTGAGGACGGCACCTCCGTATCCTTCGGCACGGAGATAGGCGTAACGGTCTGCAAGGGACCCGAATCCAAGCCCTTGCCCGACTATATAGGCTATACCGCCGACGAATATGTTAAAATTTTGGCTGAGCAGGGCATAAAGTACCGCATTGAAACGGAGGAGACCGATGAAACCGCCGAGGGTCTTGTGTCCCGATGCAGCCACGAGATAGGACAGGACGTATATGTGGCGCAAAACGAGGAGGTCGTGGTATATTCGGCAATTGCGCCGAAAATCACCACCACGGAGGCAACTCTGCCGCCCGAGACGCCGCCTTATATCGGCGACCCCGGCAGCCCCGATAATCCCGATAACCCCGACGACCCTTACGGCGATCCCTACAATGAGAACGATCCCGGCTACATTTCTCCGATAGAGGGATTTCAGACCGAGGATATAGGATATTGACGACAATAGGAGAATTTATGGAGCTTGACCAGATCAGAATAAGCATAGACGAGATCGACGGCGAAATCTTAACGCTTTTTGAACGGCGTATGAAGCTTTGCGGGGACGTGGCGGATTACAAGTCGAAAAACGGTCTGCCCGTCTTTCAAGGAGAACGGGAAAAACAGGTTTTGGATAAAATCACCCAAAAGTCTCCGAAGGAGCTGGAGGCGGCAACAAAGCTCTTGTTTTCGCAGATAATGGAGATCTCCAAGTGTCTTCAGCAGGAAAAGCTTACGCAGCCCAGGACTTCGGCTACCTCTAAGCTTAAGGATACCCCCAAGATCGCCTGCCCCGGAATAAAGGGAAGCTACACCGAAGAGGCTTGCTTAAAGCTCTTCGGCTGCTGCGACATTGACTATTTCGACAGCTTCGGCGAGGTATTCGGCGCAGTGGAGGAAAACAGGGCGGATTACGGTATCCTGCCTATAGAAAACTCCACGGCGGGCGACGTCAGCGAGACCTACGATTTGCTGGAAAAGCAGAAAATGTACATCTGCGGCAGAGTTACCATTCCCGTGCGGCACGTGCTGGCGGCTAAAGAGGAGACGGGGGAAATAACCTGCGTTCTTTCTCATCAGCAGGCGCTTCACCAGTGCGCAGGCTTTATCAAGTCCAAGGGCTATGCCAAGAAAAAGGCTTTGAACACCTCTATTGCAGCCCGCACCGTCTCCGAAAGCGGCGAAAAGGGGCTTGCCTGCATCTGCTCCGCTCACTGCGCCGAGCTTTACGGGCTAAAGGTAATAGCTCGGGACATTGCGGACAGCAGCGAGAACTTCACCCGCTTCATCGTAATATCAAAACAGCCGCAAATCGACCCCGAGAGCGACACCACCAGCATTTGCCTGTCTCTTTCCAACACGGAAGGCTCTCTCTACAAAATGCTCACCAAATTTTTATACTGCGGATTGAATTTGACTAAGATCGAAAGCCGTCCCATGCCTGCTCATATCAAGGAAAAGTCGGGCATAACAGGCTTTGAGGTGATTTTTTATTTGGATTTCGAGGGCAGCATTTTAGATCCCTCCATATCAAGGCTGCTGACCAATTTGGAAAAGGAATGCGGATTTTTCAGGTTTTTGGGCAGCTATCGGGATCTGGACTGACCCTCGGAAATATAATACCGATTTTCGATCAA
>JAMPBF010000020.1 GCA_023666805.1 Bacillota bacterium | reverse complement strand
AAAGGCGCTGCCGATCGCCGCACCGATGGAATTTACCAGCTGCAATATCAAATCATCACCTCCTTCACGCCCACCCCTTAAAGGGTGAAAGCCGTATTTCCCTGTGGCTGTCGTAAGCTGCGCTCTCTCCGCTGAAGGCGTATTCCACCCTGTTCCCGTTTTGGGTAACTATCACCTTGGAGCCGTTTTTTATAACGGTCTCGGGGGCGACAAAAAGCTTCACCCTTTGGGACACCTTTCCCGTCTGCTCCCCCTGATCCACGGGGTAATTAAGCTCGTAGGAAAGCCTACAGGGCTGATTTTCCAGTACGACCGCTTCCCGCTGCGAGGTTATCCCCGTTTTTTCGTCCTTAAAGCTTTGATACTCCACAACGGTGCAAACGCCGATATAAAGGCTCTCCACCGCCCTTCTCCGAGCTGCGGGGGAAAGACTTACCATTTCACTTTTCTGAAACATGCTATCTGCTCCCTTCCGCTGTTTAAAAGCAGGCTTATAAAGCCGTCCAGCCGCTGCTCCTCGGTAAGCGCACCCTCTCCCGAGGCAAAGGTGGCATTGGTATCGCCCACCTGCACCCTTTTCACCGCCGCCGTAAGGTCAAAGCCCTCCAAGTCCTTTGGGAAAAAGGTTTTTTTCGCCTTTAAAAATTCCCCCGCCGCCATGTCTATCGCCTCGTACAGAAGCTCCTCGGGGAAAAATTCCGTGCCGCACAGATTTTTTATCCGCCTTTCCACCTTTTCCGCCGCTCTCTCGATAAGCCTGCGGTCACCCTCCTTACAGCGGTAGCCAAGCCCCTCGAGCCTTTCCGTCACTAAATCCTCCAAGCCGTTCACCTTCCTTCACAGCCTTATCCCTTGGAGATAATGCGGGCAATGGCAATGGACTTGTGAGGCACGGCGCTGACGCCGTCGTTGATAACGCACCAGTTTTCGCCCTTGGCAAGGTCGGCGTTGGAGGCGGAGCCTGTAAGCGTATCGGGCTTTTCAAAGGAGATCCCCTCTGCGCCGCAAAGGTACCTGTCTCTCACATAAAGCGTATCCTGCCCGCCGTTGGTTTTGGGGTCTCTGCTCATCTCATAGGGTACGCTGTCGCCGATCTCGTCAAGCACGACCGCCCCTCTGCCCAATACGTAGGTGGTGTACTTAACAGCCTCTCCCTCCCCCTCTGTGGGCATTTCGTCATCGACCAGCACGGTCACCCCGTTCCAGGAGCACAGGGTCAGATCCCTTGTGATCCCCTCCTTGTCGGTATAGGTAAGATAGTTCATCAGCTTAAGATTTTCCAAGTTGGTAGCCACTTGGCTGTGCATTATAACCAAGGAAAAAATCGATTTGTTGTCGCCGCATGCCTGCTGCACGGCGGAATTTAAGGTGGTTTCCCCCACAAGAGCCGCCGCCCCCTTGTTTTCGGAAATGTCGTAGGTATGCTTTTCCACAAATTCCTTTGCCGCCTTGGCTGCCACAGTCTCGCCCTCGGTATTCATGCCGTAGATCCCCGACAGGATAGCCAGCAGCATCGCCTGCTTGACCTCAAGCTTGTACTCCCCGATCTGCTTAGCCACATTGTCCATAAAATCCGTTCCCGAGGTAATGTTCTTGCTGAAGCTTTTCTCCGTCCAGCTGTCCATTCGGGAGGCTGTAACAAAGCCCTGGCTGAAGGTGGTGGTGCCTGTGGAGGCAATGTCGGTGCTGCCGTCGTTGTTCTGAGAGGTAGCCCCGTCTATCCTGCCGAAATAGGGCACTCTCGCATACAGGGAGCCCGTGCCCCCCGCCAACGCCCTTTTCGCATTGGCGTTGCTGCCCATAACTCCCGATTTTGCAAGCTCGCTTTTCTTCACGCCGGGAACACGCTCCACATAAGCGCCGAACACCTCGGGGTTAAAGGTCTTTGAGTCAAATTTTGCCATAGTTTTTTCTTCCTTTCTTTTTTATTAAGGGGTATTATCCCTTTTTGATAAAAACTGTCACTCCCTATTTTCCCGCAAATAATCGGTGATCTGCGAATAGGTCATAAGTGAAAAATCGGGTTCCTCCGTCTCCTCGTCCAAGCCCTCCTCGGGAGCAAAGGACGCAAGTCCGCCAAGAACCGTCTCCTCCGAAGCCTTAAAGAGATAAGGATCGGATTGCTTCAAGGCTTCAAGCTGCCGATCCAAGCCTGTTAAGCTCCCGCTTTCGTCAAGAGAAAGCTGCTCCCTGTCCAGCAGGCTGCCTACCGCCTTAAGGTTTCTCGCCCCTGCGCAAATAAGCCCCTTTTCCACCTCGCTGCTCAGCTTAAGGGTGCTTATTTCCGCACTATGGGCTGTCCTTTCCCGCTGCGCTTCCTCTTGCAGCTGTCGGATCTGCTGCTTAAGGCTTTCCGCCTCCGCCCTTGCCGCCTCGCACTCCTTAAGGATTTTTTCCTTGTCCGAAGCCGCTTTTTTTAAAGCTCCGTTTTCCTTTTCCAGCTCGGAATAGCTCCCCCACAGGCTTTCCGCCGCCTGCGAGCCTATTCCCAAGCCCAAAAGCTCCTCTTTAGTCATTGCCCTCCTCCTTTTCCTTTTTAAGCCGTTTGATTTCCTTCTGCGGATCGGTGACCCACGGGTGCTGCTCCACAGCCGTTTCCTTGGACAAAATGCTTAGAGACTTAATGCAGTCGTCTATGACCTCCGACTCGTTTACGGGCATATCCCTGTTAAAGATGATATTTACCCGCTCCCCGAAAAAGCCGCCCCTTCCCGCACCGTAAAGATAGGCGCAAACAAAGGGCAAAAGCCGACTGAAGGCAGCTTGAAGCTCTCCCTCCATATTGTCGGCGTCCAGATCCAGATCGGTATACATGGATCTTATCAGCATTTGGTTGGAATTACCGTTCCAACCGCTGCCCGACGTTACCTCGCTCAGATCCAGCCCCATGCCGCTTTCCATGATCGCCTTTTTGAGCATACGGATCATTCTTTGGTAGTTTTCGCCGTCAACCTCGACGCTGAGGGTCTCAACTCCGCCTTGAGCCTCTCCCTCGCACCTGACCTTCACTGCGCCGTACTGCGCAAGATTTCTCCTAAACTCTCCCAGATCCGTGCCGTCGTAGTTTTTCAGCACTAAGATCGTGTTTCGGGGATCCTCCTGCATATTGTTTTTAAAGTCGGACAGCACATCGTTAAGGCTGTCCTGAAGCGACTTTACCCGATTAAGCAGCGGAATTTCCTCCTCGTTGTACTTAACTGGGATCAAGGGAATTTCCCGCCAGTTGAAAAACGCCCTCCTCCCTCCGCAGTCTGCGTTCAAATAAGGAACGACCCTGCCGCCCTCGGGGATCAAGCGCCCGCCGTCCAAGGTATACCGCCTTATCCCCTTTGCGGTGAAGACCTCCGCCCTCTCCTCGGTCACCGGCTCCTTTCCCCGATACCGACAGATCCTGTAGATCCTGACCGCCATATCCAGCTGCGTGTGATCGCTGTCTCTCCAAAAGGGCAGGATCTGATGACCTTGGAACAGCTTGAATGTAAGCCCCTTTTCACCGATATGAGGATACAGCCATGCGATACCGCAGTTTAAAGCCGCCCTGCCCGCATTTTTAAGCACCCTGCGAAATTCCTGCCCGAAGATCTCTTTAAGCTCCTTTTCCAAGACCTTATTCTCGCACTGCGCCAAAAACGGCTTTCCCAAAAGATAATCTGTTTTTTGATCCACCAGCTTTCCGTAAAGGTTCAGTACTATCCTGTTGTTGGGAAGATTATCCACCCTTTCCGTCTGCCCGTCCCTTCCGATAACGGTGCGCTGTCGGTGAATAATATCGTGGCGGTTTTGATAGTACAAACAGCCCTTGATTTGCTCATGCCTTTTTCTGCCCGATCTCCAGCTCAAAATTTCCTTTTCCAGAAACTCGGTGTCGGTGACGGGAGTATCCGTAGGCGTCAGCCTCTCTTCCTCCCTTCCCAAAAAATCCGTCATTGATTTCCTCCTTTCCGCAATAAAAAAGGGAAGCCCGAGACTGCCTCGGGTTTCCCGTTAAAAAATAAAGAGAATATTTTTTCGTCACTCTCTTTTTTCTCCATTGTAAGAATATCACATTTCCCCTTTAAAGTCAACTTTCTTTTACTGCCTTTTAACTGTCTTCTTCCTGTTTTTGGGTATCATATCAAAATAGATCACTGTGAGAACCTGTGCGGGACGCCACAAGAATTAACCTTTTATTATCGATTTTATAAATAAAAAGCCAATCAGGTTGAATATGACATTCCCTAAAGCCGACATATTCGCCTATCAGGGAATGGTCTTTAAATCCGGGATCAAGAGTTTTTTCGGATAATAATGTGTCAATTACATTTTGCAGCAGACTAAGGTCATACCCCCGCTTTTTTATCCTCTTGTAATCCTTGCGAAAATTAGAGGTTGTTTCAAGTGTTAGCACTGTCTTCTTCCTCGATTTCTCTATCCAATTCGGCAAACAATTCCCTTGCCGAGGAGTAAGATCTTGTCCTCTGCTTGCCTGAGATGATCTCGTCTGTCTCTCTCATTGCGGCTTGGGTTTCCGCATTATATTTTCCGATTGTAAACGGTATCGATTGCGTTTGAACCATTTTCCTCAAATAAATATTAATAGCCGAGGATAAATTAAGCCCCAATTCCTCAAGCAAGATCTCTGCCTCTTTTTTCAGATTTGCGTCTACCCTCACATTTATATTTGATGTTGCCATTGTCATCACCTCTTGTTGCTATTGTAACACATTTTAATTACATTGTCAACCGTTTTACATCACTTAAAGCTAAACACCTCCCCCTTCCCCAAATCCTCCATTGCGTACCTCATAGCGTCCATAAGGTGATTAAACCCGTCAATAGGCGTATTTATCTGCCGACCGCCCTCCTTGTCCTTGTCCCAAGCATAATTGGAGATCTCCGTGATAAAATTCACGCACCTCGGGTGGATTATGATGTGAAAGCCCTTTATAAAATCGATCCCGCTGTTTACGCTGTCCTTTCCCTTGCGGGCCTTGCTTATGTTCACCAGACCCAGCTCCCTAAGCCTGTCTATGCTTTTCGGCTCGGCGGAATCGGCTCTTATCCGCTCCTTGCCGTAGCCCGCCTTGATCACCTCCTCGGCGATTTTCTCGTTGCTCATGCCCTTTTGATAAATTTCGTCGAATACCCACAGGGTTCTTGAGGACATATCCGCCAGCCCGCAAAACAATGCGGTGGGATCGTTGGTGTAGCCGAAATCCAAGCCGAAAACGGCTCTCACCGAACCGATCCCCCTGATCTCGTCAATGTCAAAGGCTTTTTCCTGTCGGTTCTCAAAGATCAGCCCCTCGCTGACGCCCCATTCTCCAAGCCCTGCCACGCAGTACCTTAAGGGATTTTGCTCCTTCATTTTTTCAAAAAGCTCCCTGTCCTTTTTATCCAACCACTCGTTGCAGGTGTAGTTGGTGGTAATGGCAAGCGTCTCGCTGTCGGGTCGGTCAAAAAAGCGTTTTTTCAGCCAGTGATTTTGATTCCAAGGGTTAAAGGTAAGGGTTATCTGCTTGAACAGACCGCTGCCCTCGGGCACGGCGCCTCTTATGGATTCGTTCAGCATCTCAAAATCCTCTTGCGAGGTGATCTCGTAAGCCTCTTCGATCCAGCACCAGCAAAGCACTCCCCTCGGTGCGGCAATGGAGGTGATCTTCAGCGGATCGTCCAGCCCTCTGAAATAAATTTTCTGCCCCGTAGGCTTATAGGTCATCTCCAACGGACTTTCCCTAATCTCCCATAGCTTGCTTACCCCGATCCGGCATATCGCCCACTTAAGCTCGGTGAAGCAGCTGTCCTTAAGCGTCCTGAACACCTTTCTCACCACCAGCAGATTTGCATCGGGATATTTCATCATATTCACGATGTACCAAAGCGCAGCCGTCTTGCTCTTTTTAGACGCTCTCGAGCCCTTGCATACCCGGTATCTTCCTTTCCAATTCCAAAACTCCCCGTATCCTTTGCCGATAAGGTCGGGGAGCTGTAAAACCGTTTTTTTCATAGCTTATCCTCTCCGACAATGACCAAGCACCTGTTTTCCTCCTCATCGGCGGAGTCCTTAAAAAGCCCGTACCGCTTGCCTAAAAGCTCCGCCGCTCTCAGCCTGTCCTTCAGCGCCTCCTCCCCCTCCATTATCTCGGTGAGAAAGCTCAACACCTCCTCTGGTGAAGCTATTCTTTTTTTGAGGGCGGAGGGTCCCGTTTTTTCCCCGACGGCTGCGGCTTCCGTTATTGCCCGCTTTTTCGGGGCGGCTTTTTCCCGTTTTGGGAGGGAAACGGCGTTTTCCTTTGCGGCGGTCTTCTTCTCCGCCGTCTTGCTTTTGGCGGAAGGCTTCGGCGCAGCGGGCTTTCGCTCCGAGCTTCCCGCTTTCCCCCATTTTTCCTCCATGATTTCCCTGAATTCCCTTGCGTCGTCGGAATCCCCGAACCTCTCCAGCGCAGTAAACCCCTGCTCCATGCAGTAATCCGCTATCTCGCTTCGCTCCAAAAGCACCCTGCCGTATTCGGGGGTGTAGCCCGCCTTTTTCGCCGCCAGCGAAGCGTTTCCGCATCTTACATATTCGTTGCAAAAGGTTATTTGTTTCTCTCTCAGCATTTTTCCTCCTTTCTCCTAAATAAGCCCTTCGCCCCTTTCGATACTATCGCCGAAAAGCTGCCAAAAGGCGTTTAAGCCCTTGGTGTGCAGCTTGTACAGCCACGTTTCCGCAATATGCATCTCGCCGCTTATCACGCTCCAGCTTTTTCCCTTTATATACCGCTGTGTAAGCACCTCCGCCAAGCGGCAGTCGGGGAGCTGGCTTATGAGAATAAGGGATCTTGCCCTTTCCTCCAAGCAGGCGGTTCTTTCCCTGTCAAGAATGTCTCTCATATCCGCTATTTTCGCCCCCAAAGCTCCCACCCGATCCGAAACGCCGCCGCCTCCCGCACCCGTAAGGTGCGGCGAGGAATATTCGGAGATCGCCTCCAGCTCCTTGATCTGATCCTCCAAAAACTCCGCCTTTTTCTGTCGGTCCCGACAGCGCTCCAAATACTCCTGTGCCTTTCCCGCATCGGTATCGGGATTTTTGCTGCGGCAGGAGCTGCGCACCTCTCCCGCCCCCGCTGTAAGCTCCCTGAGCTCTGCTGTTCTTTCCTCCATTTTCGCTCCTTTCCTACGATCCGTTCTCCGATTCCCCGCACTCGTCGTATTCGCTGCAATCGCCTCCGCAAAAGGGACAGCTTAAATACAATTCGTTTCTCGGGGCGTCAAAGCAATATTTCACCCTCTCGATCTCCTGATGGCAGCTTTCACACCAATACAGCATCTCCCCTCCTTTGTATCTTTGACAGATATTTATTTTTGGCATTTAAGAGCACATTCGGCAAATGTATCTCCGTTCGATACTACAATATTAACAGTTTTTTTCGCTAATGTCAATAGAAAATATCTTATTTTTCTATTTTTCACAAATTTTTCTTGACAAATGTCTAAAATTATGATACAATACAAGGTAAAGACGGCATAAAATAAGGGCGGGATTTTTTGTGCAAAATTTTTTCCCGTCGCTTCTGCCCAAGGTCATTGTACCGAGATCAACCCAACGAGAGGAAAAAAGCATGGATAACGTAGGAGAATATATTAAACAGCTGCGGAAGGAAAAGGGATTTACCCAAGAACAATTGGGCGAGCTTTTAGGGGTAAAAAAAGCTGCCGTGCAGAAATGGGAAAGCGGCACGGTCAAAAATCTAAAGCGTGACACGATCATAAAGCTGGCGGAGATATTCGGAGTAAGCCCTTCAATTTTCATCAGCAGAGGCGGTCTTACCGACCTGTCGGCGGATTTGGGCAGAGGCATTTACGAGATCCCCGTCTACGAAAACGTCTCCGCAGGCTTCGGAAGCTATGCCGATTCTTCGATAAACGAGTACACGGTTCTCAACGTAAAAAATCCCTCGGATGTCCCGAATTTAATGGGGATCAAGGTAAAGGGCGACAGCATGTACCCGAAGATAGAGGACGGCGACACGATCATAGTCCGCCGCCAAACCTCGGTGGACAGCGGCAGCATTGCCGTTGTGCTGATCGACGGCGAGGAGGGCGTGGTCAAAAAGGTGGAATACGGCAAGGATTGGGTAGACCTTATCTCCATAAATCCCGAATACAAGACCCGCCGCTTCAGCGGCAAGGATGTTTTGCGGCTTCAGGTGGTGGGGCTTGTAAAAAAGGTGATAAAGGATATATAGGCGCAAAATTTAGCTTGCAATTTTTCCGTATATATAGTATAATTTTATAATAAGAAAATTCTGTCCCTTTTAACGAAACAGCGCCGATCAGATTTCGATACGGCGTCAAGGAGAAACAATGCTAAGCTCTATAACAGCCCAATCCACCCCTCAACAGATCATAATAATAGTATTCAGCTTTTTGATGATAATGCTTGTGTCCATGCCCTTTCACGAGTGCGCCCACGGCTTGGCGGCTTCGTTTTTGGGTGATTCCACCGCCAAAAACAGCGGAAGACTGACCCTCGATCCCTTCAGCCACATCGACCCCATGGGGGCGATTGCCATGCTGCTTTTCGGGATCGGTTGGGCAAAGCCCGTGCCCGTCAGCCCCGCAAGCTGTACAAGGTTCAAGCATATAAAGCCCAAGGGAGCCATGGCGATCATCGCTGCGGCGGGACCCCTGTCCAATCTGCTTTTGGCTTACATCTTCATGATAGCCATGAGGGTGGTGTTCAATGCCAACTATTCCCTTATCATGAGCGGAAAGGAATCGGCGGCTTTTTACATCTACGAGGCTCTCTACAACGTGGCAAGCATCAATATAAATCTGGCGGTATTTAACCTTTTGCCGATACCGCCCTTTGACGGGTCGAGAATTTTTCTCTCCTTTCTGCCGACAAAGATCTACTTTAAAATAATGAAGTACGAGAAAATAATCATGGGAATAATGCTGGTTTTGCTTTTACTCGGCGTATTCTCCTCTCTGCTGCTGATCTGCAACGTTTATCTTAACTATTATTTGCAGCAGGCGACGAATTTTGTAGATTATATCGTAAAAATAAATTAGGAAAAAATATGGAAGAGCTGAATTTCAAATTAGAGGTTTTCGAGGGTCCGCTGGATCTTATGCTAAGCCTTATACAAAAGCATAAGCTTAATATCAGGGATATTGAAATATCCGTGCTGCTGGAACAGTTTTTGGACTATCTGGACAAAATGCAGCAGGCTGATATAGAGGTGGCGGGGGAATTTATGGAAATGGCCGCCCACCTGATCTTGATAAAGTCCTCGGCGCTGCTGCCGAGACATGAGGCGGAGCAGCTGAAAAAAGAGCTGGAAGGCGCTCTGATAGAATATGCAATGTGCAAGGCGGTAGCCGAAAAGCTGAAAACAATGTGGGCGGGCTCGGAAATTTTTGTAAGAGAGCCTTTAAACATTCCGATAGATTCCTCCTACCGTCTTAACCACGATGTTTACGAGCTGTACAATGCGGTTTCCTGCATGACCGACAGAGTGAGGATCGCCAGGTTCAATTCCCGTCCCCTGTCTCTTAAGCCGATAGTGGCAAAAAGCTACGTCAGCGTTTTTTCCAAGGTGGTCTACGTGCTGAAAAGGATAAGACAAATCGGCAGCATAGAGGTAAATTCTCTGTATAAGGGTCAAAACCGCTCGGAGCAGGTGGCTACGTTTTTGGCGCTGCTGGAGCTGTCCAAGCACGGGCGGATAAGCTTCTCGGAGGATAACAGGCTTTTGGAATATGCGGGCAAAGCTCCCGTTGCATAAACGGTGCGCCGAAAAGGAAAAAGCAAAGGAAAGGTTTTTATGGATTTAGAAGAAGGAATGGCGATAATCGAGGCGATAATGTTCGCCTACGGCGAGCCGATAAATATAGAAAAGCTGTCCTTGGCGTCGGGAATAGACGAAACCACTGCGGCAAAGCTTGTAGGTCGGCTGGAGAGAAAATACAGCGTTCAGGGCAGCGGGCTTAGAATAATCAAGCTTAACGACACCTATCAAATGGCGACAAGAGAGGATCTGTCAAGCTACGTTAAATCCGCACTGGAAAATCACCGTCAAACGCCTCTTTCCCAAGCCGCCTTAGAGTGTCTTGCGGTCATCGCCTACAACCAGCCCGTCACAAAAGGCTTTGTGGAGCAGATAAGAGGAATAGACAGCTCGGGAGTTGTCAACACTCTTGCAGAAAGAGGACTTATTGAGGAGGCAGGGCGCTTGGAGCTTCCCGGACGCCCCATAGCTTACCGCACCACAGACGCATTTTTGCGTTGCTTCAGAATAGGCAGTCTTGGGGAGCTTCCTCCCCTGCCTACCCAAGAGGGTCAGCTCAGTCTTGAGGAAATGGACGGCATAGACCAGCAGGAAATAGACAGCAGAGCCGAGGAGCTGGCGGAAAAGCTGAATATCGCCGAGGACGGGGACATAGAAGAAAACGAAAACAAGGACAGCTGATATTGAACATCGTACAATAAAAAGAAAGGGGAGGATATATTGCCCAACATACCGACAGCCGTCATTGTGATCGCCGCAGCGGCTTTGCTGATCTTCGTTCTTTTGGATTCCTCCCTTACGGTGCATTTTGAATACGACCAAGGCTTTAAATTCAAGATCAAATACCTGTTCTTCACAATTATGATGAATCCCGACTCTCCGAGGCGGATCAAAAAAAAGGCGAGGAAGGAAGCAAAAAAGAAGAAAAAGGAAGCGAAAAAACGCTTAAAGCAGGAAAAGAAGGAATTAAAGCAGGAGAAAAAGGAATCCAAAACCGCTATGTATCAAAGGCCGCAGCCTGCTGCCGCCGATGCCGCAAAAAAGAAGCGGGGCGCCGCCGAAGCCGAGGAGCCTATTAAGATACAGTACAAAAAAGGCGTCAAGGGCAAGCCCAAAAAGGAAAGCAAGCCCAAGTCCAAAAAGAAAAAGATCAGCCTTGATCTGATCATGGCTGTGATCCGCAGAGCTTCCCCCCACGTTAAGCGAATTTTCAAGAAGATAAGATTTTACGATCTGTATATAGACATTATCGTAGGCGGCGAGGACGCCGCCAAGACGGCGATAAGCTACGGCATACACTGCTCGGTCATCAACAGCATAGCGGCATTTTTGTCAAATACCGTCACCTTTGAGGCAAAAAAAATAAGCATAAATGCCGACTTCGATCTGGAGAAAACCGACTACTGCGCCAAAGGCACGGTAAAGCTGAGACTTTCGACGCTGCTCCACAGCGCTGTTTGGGGAGGCCTCGGCGTGCTGAAGGAGATACTGGAGGCAGGGGACGACGAATCGGAGGAAAAGACAGCCGACAAAGGCTCAAAGAAGGCAGCCTGACCGCATTCCCCGCTCCCCGCAGCAAAAAAGGATCAATGAAGCAGTCTTATTTAAAGGCTTTTTTCAGCAAAGCAGCAATATATGAACAAAGTTCAATAAAGTTAAATCAGCGTAAAACGCTTTAAGGAAAGGAAAAAAATTATGGCAGAACATCTTGAAGGACTTATGAGCACCTCTATGGAGAAGATCCGAGAGCTGGTAGACGTAAACACAATTATCGGAAACCCCATAACCTCCCCCGACGGCACGGTAATTATCCCCATTTCAAAGGTTTCCTTCGGCTTTGTATCGGGCGGCTCGGATATTCCCGCCTCCGTACCCAAGGAGGTTTTTGCAGGCGGCTCCGGTGCGGGCGTTACCATCAAGCCCCAAGCCTTCATAATTGTAAAACGGGACGGCGACGTGGAATTAAAGGAGCTGGGCGCCAAGGACACGCCCGTCGAAAGCATTTTGGAAAACGCTCCCGGCATTGTGGCAAAGGTAAAAGACATTTTCGCAAAAAAGCCCGAGGACAATGACGAGGAGGACGAGGATTAAATACGATCTGTAATATTCTTACATTTTACGACAAAAAGTATAATTTTCCGCCTATCCTATCAGTAATTGTTGCAAGGTAAGGCAAAACAAGGATCATGAGGCAATTGAACTGCGTTCAATTGCCTCATATATTTTTAATATTTGTAGAATTTTGCCTTAAATTGTCTAAAAGTAATATTGCTATTTATTCCTCCCGCACATAAAAATTAATAGGCTTATCCTGTTTATACTGTTTCCGCTTTAAAATATAGACAAAGTCTGTCTTTTGAACCGAAATTAGTATTATTATTTGCTGTGGGAGGAAATTGAAATTGAAAAACACAGTTATAAGGCTTGCGGCGTTTGCCGCTGCCGCCTTGATCGTTTTTTCCGCACCCTGCTATGCGGCGGGCGGCGGACGGCAGAGCATGCCCGAGGAGCTTAACGGCGAAAGCGGTTATGAGCTTCTGCCGCTGCTGTACTCTCCCGAGGAAAATCGGGAGGCGGTGACGGTGTCGGCGGCAAGCGCCGTTCTCATAAATGCGGACACAGGAACGATCATTTACAGTAAGAATCCCTACGAAAGACGGGCAATGGCAAGCACCACCAAGATAATGACGGCCCTGCTCACGGCGGAGGCAGGGGACTTGGACAGCAAATTTACCGCAGACAGCTATGCGATCCAAGCGGAGGGCACCTCCATGGGGCTGAAGCAGGGGGACATCGTCACCAGACGAGCCTTGCTTTACGGCATGCTGCTGCCCTCGGGCAACGACGCAGCCAACGCCGCCGCCGTAAGCATAAGCGGTTCCATGAGCGAGTTTGCAAAGCTTATGAACAGCAAGGCGGCGGAGCTGGGACTGAATAACACCCGCTATGTCAACCCCTCGGGGCTGGACGCAGACGGGCATTACACCACCGCCTACGATTTGGCATTGCTTACCAAGGCGGCATTGGAAAATCCCACCTTTGCCGGGATCTGCCAAAAGGCAAGCGCCCAGGTGGAGTTCGGCAACCCGCCCTATCTGCGAACATTGTCCAACAGCAACAAAATGCTATGGCAATACGAGGGCTGCATAGGCGTTAAAACAGGCTTTACCGACAATGCCAGACGCTGTCTTGTATCCGCAGCCGAGAGAAACGGAGTAACACTGATCGCCGTTACCCTGAACGACCCCGACGACTGGCTGGATCACACAAAAATGCTCGACTACGGCTTTACACAGGTTCGGCCTACGGAAATACTGCTGCCCTCGCCCATAACCGTTCCCGTTGTGGGCGGAATATCCGACAGCGTAAACCTTACCCTCAGCCGCTCCCTGACGCTTCCCCTGTCTCAAAAGGAGCTTCAAAAGGTCACCTTCGAGATACACACCGAGCCCTTTTTATATGCGGGCTTTGCCACGGGAAAAATTGCGGGCACCGCAAAAATTTTTCTTAACGGAGAATATGTCGCAACCGTAAACCTGACGGCGGAAAACGGCGTTAAGCGAAGCGAAGCCCCCGTTGGGGCACTGGAGCGATTTTGGTGCGGGGTCAGAAGGTTTTTCACCCTGTGAGTTATACTATTTTCGATCAAAATACAGACAAAGTCTATACTTTAAATTGGAATCAGTGTTATAATATAAAAGGAGCGACCCAAAACAGACAGAAAAATTTCCAAGCCACATCACGGCGATGTGGCTTGGGCGGGTTTTATTTCACAGCTTTCGCTTTCAATGCACATTGTACGCAAGGCGTGGTTACGGTTATCAATAATGATCCGTATACATCTCCACGATCTCCGTCTTCCACTGCTTTTGAATGTCGCTGCAAGCGTCAATGTCTCCCGTTTCCGCTGCGTCCTTCAGTCGGCAGTAGAATCTGTAGAAGGAGTTTTCCAGCTTATATCCCGACATTTTTTCGATCACCTCGTCGATAAGCAGCGTGTCCAGATCCTCAATGGCTTGCGCCAGCTCGTCCAGCATTTCAACGCTGTCGGGAGGAATGAAGGGCTTTTTGTCGGACTGCTCCAGCGTGTCCGGGAAGAAGGGCGCAAGATTTTTTTGCAGCTCCCGGTACATTTTCATGGCTTCGTCGTGGTTTTCTTCGATGAAATCAGTGTTGAGCTCCTTGCCCGCCTGCTCCAGCTCTGCGGCAAGATCGGCAAGGCCGTCCGCTCCGATTTGTCTCGAGGTGCTTTTCAGCGCATGGATCTCGATGGTGTAGTCCTTCCACGCCTTATTTTCCTTGTGCTGTTCAATGGAGGAGGCTTTTTTATCGATAGAGATAAAATATTCTTTTAAGACCATTAAAAACAGCTCGTCTGTTTTAAGCAGCTCCAACGCTTCCTTTGTGTTAAGGAAGTCAAAATCGGCGGCGGTTATGCGCTGGGAGCTGTCCTCCGGCGGCTGCTCCGTCTCCTCGCTGTCGCCCAAGGGGATAATTTTTTCTTGGGGAAGCCACTTTCTGAGCTTTGCCGTTATATCCTTCGTATCGATTGGCTTTGCCACAAAATCGTTCATGCCCTCTGCAATGAACATCTCCTTCGTGCCAGCAATGGCGTTGGCGGTCAGCGCAATGATCGGCACTTGGGCGTAATTGGGCATAAGACGGCGTATAATATGGGTGGTCTCCACCCCGTCAACCTCGGGCATCATATGATCCATAAATATAAGGTCGAATTTGACCTGCCTTAAAATATCGATAGCCTGTGTAGCCGAGGTAGCGGTGCTGATCTGCATTTTAAGCGGCTTAAGAAGTCCCTCCGCAACCGTAAGGTTCACGGAGTTGTCGTCCACGATAAGGATATTCGCATCGGGTGCGGTAAAGGAGAAATCCACCTCGCTGATAACGTCCTCTCTCGTGTACTCGTTTAAAAAGCCCATGGCGGCATACAGGTTGAGGTAATAAACAGGCTTGTGCAGCACCCGTATACGGGGAACGTCCGAATTGTTGGGCGTTTGGAAGGGGCTTATAACAATGCATTGCAGCTTCGGATTTTCAAGAAAATATTTTCTTATATCGGTGGTAAAATTCTGTTCGTCCGCAATAAGGTAATCGAAGGCGTTATTGTCCATTGTTTCCGATTCGGCAATATCAGTATATCTAATGTTGATCCGGGAAAGATCCCTGATGATCTGCGCCTTGACGTATTTGTTGTTGATCAGCAAGGCGGCGCAAAGTCCCTCGGGAACGTTAGGCTCCAACATGATGTCGCCTGCGATTTTTTGCGGCAGCTGTATCGTAAAGGTGCTGCCCTTTTCGTACTCGCTGTCAACCGAAATGGTGCCGCCCATAAGCTCCACCAAATTCTTGGTAATGGCAAGCCCCAAGCCCGTGCCCTCGATGTTGCGGTTTCTTTTGCTGTCCACCTGCTGGAAGGATTTGAACAGCTTATCCAAATCGGTGCTCTTTATTCCGATGCCCGTGTCGGAGACCGCCATTTTTATAAGCAGCGTATCGCTGGAGATATTGGTGCTCCTTACCTTCAAATGCACCTCGCCCACGTTGGTGAATTTGACCGCATTGTTCAAAAGGTTGATAAGCACCTGCTGTATTCTGGTATTGTCCCCCAAAAGCATTTGCGGAATGGTAGGGTCAATGTCCATGGTGAATTCGATCTTTTTGTCGCTTATGCGGCTGTTTACTATGCTGGCAAGGTCGTTGAATACGGACATGGATTCGTACACGACCTCGTTTATCTCCATTTTTCCCGATTCTATCTTGGAAAAATCCAGTATATCGTTGATGATCACCAACAAATTTCTTCCCGAAAACATGATCTGATGGATATACTCTCGGGCTGCGGGGGACATTTCCTCCCGCAGAGCCATTTCAGCCATGCCCAATACGGCGTTCATGGGGGTGCGTATTTCGTGGCTCATATTTGCCAAAAAGTCGGATTTGGCATGTGCGGCAAGCTCTATCTCCTTGTTTTTGATACGCAGCTGATGCCTGTCGTAAGCGATTTTTGAAAGCACCTTGGCGATATCAAAAAGCGAGCGTGCATTCGATTCTATCTGCTCCTTGGTAACGATTTTTATTTTTTCGGCAGCCGCAATATATTCGTCTCTGTCTATGCCGAATTTGTCCGCATCATGCCAAAGCTTGTCGTAATCCCATTTTTGGGTGCTTATCTGTCCGCCGATAAAGCAGCCTACCACCTCGCCCTCAACTACGATAGGTGCGGCAAAATCCACCATTCCCGCATGACATGTGTAGTAGTAAGAGCTTTCCAGTGAGTGCGCCTGGTGCGCTCCGAATTTGTCGCATTGCTCGCAAAGCCTTTTGCCCTCGGGGTTTGTGCGTATGTACTTCATGCACAGGTCGCTGAAATTTGAGCCCACGGTCACAGCCGTTCCGTCTGCGTCCGTAACCAGTGCCGCAAAGCCGGTAAGTCTTGAAAAAGCGTTCTGAACCGTCTGAAGCAGTTCAACGTCTATAAATTCCGTTAGGGTCAGCTGTTTGTTATCAAATTCCATAAGTCGACACCTCACTTTAAAGCGTCTGCAATAGTGGTCATCAGCTTATCCACATCGACGGGCTTAAGCAGATAGCCCTTCGGGTGCAGCGCCAATATATCTCCGATAATCTTGCTGTCGGAGGTGCCGGTGAGAAAAACCACGGGGATATTGCTTCTCGCCTTGTTTTCCCTGATTTTTTGGAATACCTCGAAGCCCGATTCCACGGGCATTTCGTGATCCAGCAAAATAAGGTCGGCGGTTTTTGTGTCCAAATATTTTTCCGCCATTTTGCCGTTAAGCATGGCGGTGACCTCGTATTTTTCGCTTAAGGTGGTTTTAAGAAGCTTTAACACGTTTCTGTCGTCGTCGACGATAAGAATGTGCTTTTTGACGTCGAGGGCGTTTTCCGCAGTCTTTGCACTTTCCGAGGTCTTGCCTTGGCTTTTGCTCTTGGAGCCGGATTTGCCGGAATCCGAGGCGAGTGCGGCAAGGGATTTCTCCTTTGCTTTTTTTATTTGTGCCTTTTCCTCCTCCTGCGCCTTCCTCTTCGCCTCCTCCTGCGCCTTTAGCTCCTCGCGGTGCGCCTTGGCGGCAAGCTCCATTTCAAGCTGCTTTTTTTCCTCCTTTAAGCGAGCCATTTCCAAAGCTCTGATAAACTCGACGGTTCTGTTTTCTATTTCCTGCGCCGAGGTGGGTCTGGTGATCTTAAGCAGATTCAGATAGGGCGATTTTTTTTCTATATCCTCCACCTGTTCGGGATCGCATACGATAACAAATGCCGTTTTTTCGCACATTTTTTCTTCCGAAAGCTTAACAAGCTGATTTATCATCTGATCCTCTCCGTCGTCCTTCGGATAAAGTGCGACGTAAGCGTCGGGCTGGGTCAGCCTGATATGTGTTATAATGTCCTGCCACTCGTCGGACGTGCTGAACGAGGTGCAATCATCGCTTGTATAGCGGATCACGTCTCTTGCCAAAACTGTATTGCGCCCGTTAATCAGAATTTTGTAGTTCATAATTATTCCGCCTTTCAAATGGTTATTAATATAAAAATGCCAAGGTACGGGTTTTTGGTTTTGAGTAAATATGCTTACAATATTATAGCAGATATTTTGACAAAAAACAATATTTTGAGAGAATTTTTCAGCAAAATTTAGTTTTTTAGCTAAAAGAATTTTGCGCTGATATTGCGGTTAACGTCAAAAATGCTTTGGGACCGAAAAAACGGTTTTACAAAGCAAATCCCGACAAAGCCGCATTCACCGCTGCTTTGTCGGGATATTCGGGCTTGTAAAGCCCCGTTATGAATTTCTTTCTTCCGCCCTTCGCCTATCTGTTCAAAACAAAGCTGCAAATAACCTCTGCGCTTTTCTCCACTCCCGCCGAGCTGTCGATCATCAGGTCGTAATTGTGCCTGTCGCCCCAGTTGAGGGAGGAGATGTTTTTATAGTAGGAGGCTCTGGCTTCGTCGGAGCGGCGAATATTTTCCTTTGCCTTTTTGTAGCTGTCGCCGTAGTTTTCCATAACTCGGCTGATTTTACATTCCTCGTTTGCGTAAATGAAGATCCGCACCACATCGCTGTTGTTTCTAAGCACATAGTCCGCCGCTCTGCCCACTATTACGCAGCTTCCGTTGTCGGCGATTTTGCGGATCACCTTGTCCTGAGCCAAAATAGCCTGCTGAATAACGTCGGTGCTTAAATAAAGGCTGTGGAAAAGCTCGGGAGAATTTCTGTTTATATCGGAAATAAATTCCTTGTCCAGTCCGCTTTCCTTTGCGGCAAGGGCGGTCATTTCCTTGTAATAGAAGGGAATGTTGAGCCTGTCCGCCACCAATTTTCCTATCTGCTTTCCTGAAGAGCCGTGCTCCCTTGCCACGGTTATTATAACTCCCTTCGAGGAGGGCTTTAACGCCGCCGAATTTTCCTCTGCGGGCTTTTCCTTCAAGGAGCTTATAAACCTTATTGTCAGCGCCGCCGCCACTATCATGGCTATAAAATCGGCGGCGGGGGCTGCGTACAAAATTCCTTCAATGCCGAAAAATTGCGGCAGAATGATTATCAGCGGGATAAAGCAGATTATATCCCTTATCATAGAGGCTATGACCGCATGTATCGGCTTTCCCGAGGCTTGGAAAAATATAGAGGTCATTTTTATTGTGCAGGTGAATATTACCAGACTTAAAAATATCCTGAACACCATATTTCCGAATTCCCAGTAATCCTCGGGATTGGGGATATTTGTAGGCGTGCCGAATATGCCCACCACCCCATGAGGCGCAAGCTGGAAAAGCAGGGTGGCGGCAGCGCCGATAACAACGGTGCAGAACAGGATCTTGCGGTACAGCTCCTTGACCCTCTTATAGTTTTTCGCACCCATATTATAGCTTATAATTGGCTGACAGCCGAGAACGATCCCCACCACCAGATTGATGACCACGGTGAAGACCTTGCTTTCGATGCCGATGAGAGCTATGGGAATATCCACGCCGTATTTTGACGCCATGCCGTATTTCACCAGCATTATGTTGCATACAAGGGAGATGATAACGATAGTCATTTGCGTTATAAAAGAGGAAATACCCAATTTTAAAGCGCCCGAAAATTCCCTGAAATCGGGGATAAGGCTTTTTAGCTTAAGCTTAAAGGTTTTGGTGCGGAAATAGTAGACTAAGGTTATGGCAAAGGAAACGGTCTGTCCGATCACCGTCGCCAGCGCCGCACCGAACATTCCCCACTTTGTGCCGAAAATGAATACGGGGTCCAGAATAATGTTGGTGACCGCTCCGCCCAGCATGGACGCCATCGACCAGGCAGGCGAGCCGTCGGCTCGGACAACGGAGTTCATCATATTCGACAGCATAAAGATCGGGAAAAACGCAAGGATCAGGTTAAAGTATTCCACCGCATAACCGATGCTGTTTTCCGAAGCGCCGAACAAGGTGAGTATGTCGGTTTTAAGGGGATAAAATACCGCCATAATGATCACCGAGCACGCCAAGGTGACGGTTATTCCCGTGCCTATCGCCTTATGGGCATTCTGAGATTCGTTTCTGCCCTGGCAGATGTTTAAGTAAGCCGCACAGCCGTCGCCGAAGCACCAAGCAAATGCCTGTGCGATGATAAATATGGGGAAAACCACTCCGGTAGCGGCATTGCCCAAGGTGGAAAGCTCGCTGTTTCCCACAAATATTTGATCCACTATGTTGTACAATGCGCTGACCAACAGGGACAAGACGCAGGGTACGGAGAATTTTACCATCAGCCTTGACAGCTTTTCGCTCCCCAAAAATTTTGAATTGTCTTCTTGATTCATATATTACCTCCGAGAATTTGTTTTGGAGCCTTTATCCGAGGAAAGCTGCCACAAAACTGCGTCGGAAAGAAAGAAGCGCAGAAATCGCCGAGATTTCTACGCCCTTGCTGTCCGACTTATTAATTTTAGCAAAACGGTTTTGTTTTTTCAAAGGGATTTTTTAACAAAAATTTTTACCGATCAAAATTTATTTGTTGATTTTTTAACAATGCAGGATCGGGAAAAGCGGTTTTTTGTCGAGCTGCGTTGATTTTCGGGGGAAAGCGGTTTTTAGCCGAGCCGTGTTGATTTTTGGGGAAAAATGTGATATATTATAATCAACGCCGAAAATTTTGCCGCCGGCTATAATTAATATATCCGCCGACCCCGCAAGGATCGAAACGTCAAGCGGCAATTTTTATGCAATCCAAAAGAAAGGGGGAATTTCCGTGCCGCAGTCTCAGGCGAACAGAAAAAGGATCGCACTGCTCAAAAAAGGACAAAAGGGCATTTTTCACGCTATATTCAGCCGATTCGGCTTGATCGTGCTTTTGCTGCTGGTGCAGGTGGCGGCGCTTTTGGGAGTGTTTATTTGGCTTCAGCGGTTTTTGCCCCAATATTTCGGAGGTGCGGCGATAGTTCGCATAATTATTATGCTTTATTTCGTAAATAAAAACATGTCCGGCTCAGCCCGCACCACTTGGCTTATTATTTCCATGGCGCTGCCCTTTTTCGGGATCTCTCTTTACCTGTTCAACCAAAGCAATTTGGGACACAGACTTTTGGAAAAATACGCAAAAGCCGTTATCGAGGAAACCAAGGAGCTGATCCCCCAAGACGAGGCGGCGGAAAAACAGCTTGAAGAAACCGATAAGGGAGCCTTCTCGCTTTCCCGATACATGAAAAGAAGCGGCTGTCACCCTGTTTACAAAAATACCTCGGTTACTTATTTTCCCTTGGGAGAGGATAAATTCAAGGAGCTGCTTATTCAGCTGGAGCAGGCTGAAAGCTTTATTTTTCTCGAATACTTTATTCTCGACGAGGGCGTTATGTGGGGGGAGATCTTGGAGATCCTTGCCCGAAAGGCGACGCAGGGGGTGGACGTAAGACTGATGTACGACGGCACCTGCGAATTGGCGCTTTTGCCCTTGGACTACCCGAAAAGAATAGAAGGGCTCGGGATAAAATGCAAGGTTTTTGCCCCTATAAAGCCCTTTGTTTCAACCCATTACAACTATCGGGATCACAGGAAGATCTTGGTTATTGACGGACACACCGCTTTTACGGGGGGAATAAATTTAGCGGACGAATACATCAATCAAAAGCCTCGCTTCGGTCATTGGAAGGATACGGCGGTCATGCTTAAGGGCGACGCCGCAAAAAGCTTCACGCTGATGTTTTTGCAGCTTTGGGATATGGAGCAGCCCAAGGAGCTGAGGGACAGAGAATACTTGACCTACCTTAATTGCGATACCAAGCCCGAAGCCGACGCCAAGGGCTTTGTGATCCCCTATGGGGACTGTCCTCTTGACAGCGATCTGTTGGGAGAGCGGGTTTATATGGATATTTTGAACCGCTCGACCAAATACGTCCATATTATGACGCCTTACCTGATCTTGGACGAGGAAATGGAAAACACGCTGAAATTTACCGCCGAGAGAGGAGTTGATGTAAGCCTGATCCTTCCCGGTATTCCGGACAAATACATTCCTTATGCTTTGGCAAAAACTCACTACAAGTCGCTGCTGCAGTCGGGCGTAAAAATATATGAATACACCCCCGGCTTTGTACACGCAAAGGTATTTGTCAGCGACGGCAGAGAGGGAGTGGTGGGCACCGTCAACCTCGATTACAGAAGCTTTTATCATCATTTTGAATGCGGCTGCTATATGTACGGCTCGGAGGCGATCCCCGACTTGGAAAAGGACTTTCGGCTGACTGCCGCAAAATGCAGGCGGGTCACTCTTGAAACGGTCAAGAACGAAAAGCCGATGATGAAAATAGTGGGTAAAGCCGCCAAGGTCATTGCACCGTTGATGTAGTCGATATGTTGATATAATGAACGGATCCGCTTAGCATTGCGTTAAGCGGATCCTCAGCTTGTTGAAAAAGCCTAATGCGGCAAAAATTATTATTGTGTATGGCGGGCGGGTCAAGACCCTCCCCTACGAAATGCATTTTTTCGTGCATAATGTAGGGGC
>JAMPBF010000209.1 GCA_023666805.1 Bacillota bacterium | reverse complement strand
CGTATCGGAGGCATCGGTAAAAAGCCCCGCTTGACTTATTCCCGCATTGTTTATCAGCAAATCACAGCTGCTTACGCTTTTTGCCAGCCTTTTTATGTCCTCGGAGCTTGTCAGATCGCAGCGAACCGCCTCAGCGCCGTACTTATCTGCGATCTCCTCCGCCCCGCTTTTGTTATGGCAATAGGTGAACACCACCCGATAATCTCTTGCGAACTCGGCTACAAGGGCTTCACCTACAGATCCGCTGCCTCCCGTTATGACTGCGGTTTTCATTAGGATACCACCAATTCGCCCGACTTGGAGGAAACGTTGACCTCCGAAAGTCCGCCTTCGCCCTTGTCAACTATGAGATTTGCCACCTTGTCCTCCAGCTCTCGGCGGATCACTCGGCGAATATCCCTGCCGCCGTACTTACCGCCGTAAGCCTTTGAGGCAATGGTTTTATAAGCCGCCTCGGTGATCTTAAGCTCGATTTTCTTTTCCGCAAGAGCGGTTTTCATCTCCTCCAGCATAAGCTTGGCTATCTTTACATAGTTTTCCTCGGTAAGAGGGTTAAATACCACTATCTCGTCGATCCTGCCCAAAAACTCGGGGCGCAAAAACTCCTTGAGAGCGTTCATCGCCCTTTCCTTGGAAATGTCCGCCTCCGTCTTGCCGAAGCCCATTCCGCCGAAATTATTGTTGGAGGAGCCTGCGTTGGAGGTCATGGCTATCACGGTGTTTTCAAAGCTTACCACCCTGCCGTGAGAGTCGGTGACCTTGCCCTCGTCCAAAATTTGCAGGAGGATATTCATTACGTCGGGGTGCGCCTTTTCGATCTCGTCAAAGAGGATCACCGAATAGGGCTTTCTGCGTACCTTTTCGGTGAGCTGTCCCGCCTCGTCGTATCCGATATAGCCGGGAGGCGAGCCTATAATCTTGCTGACGCTGTATTTCTCCATATATTCGCTCATATCAAGGCGGATAAGGGGATCTACCGTATCAAAAAGCTCCTCCGCCAATACCCTTACAAGCTCGGTCTTACCTACGCCCGTAGGACCTACAAATATAAAGGAGGCGGGACGGCGGCGGGCTGAAAGCTGTACTCTGGTGCGTTTAATGGCTGCCGCCACAAGCTCGCAGGCGGAATCCTGTCCGATAACACGGCTTTTAAGCACGTTTTCCAGCTTTGCTATCTTTTTAAACTCGGTTTCCATTATCTTTGTGGCGGGAATGCCCGTCCAAAGCTCGATGACCTTGGAAACATCCTCCTCGGTGATGTAGATCTGAGTTACGACAGGCTCAAGCTCGTTTATCCTGATCTCGTTTTTGGAAATGGAGGTCTTGATCTCCGCTATACGCTCATAGTCGATGTTTTCCTTTTCGGCAGAGAGATCCGAAAGCTCCTTTTCAAGCTCCTTGTTGTCGGATTTTAAGCTCTCGTATTCCGCAAGATCCTTGCTCTTTATACCTGCGCAGGCGGCAGACTCGTCCAAAAGGTCGATAGCCTTATCAGGCAGGTATCTGTCCGTAATATAGCGCTCGGAAAGAACTACGCAGGAGCGGAGAATATCGTCGGTAACATGAATGGCGTGGTGCTCCTCATAGTAGCTTTTTATTCCCTTAAGCAGCTCCACCGTATCTTCAATGCTGGGCTCGTTGACGGTGACGGGCTGGAAGCGGCGCTCCAAGGCGCTGTCTTTTTCTATATACTTTCTGTATTCGTCGAAGGTGGTAGCGCCTATCACCTGAAGCTCTCCCCTTGACAGAGCGGGCTTAAACATATTTGCGGCATTCATTGTGCCCTCGCTGTCGCCCGTGCCTACCAAATTATGGACCTCGTCTATAAACAGCAGGATATTGCCTGCGCTTTTTACCTCGTCGATAAGGGATTTTACGCGGCTTTCAAACTGTCCTCTGAACTGGGTGCCCGCCACTAAAGCCGTCAAGTCCAAAAGATAAAGCTCCTTGCCCTTTAATCTGAAGGGAACGTCGCCTGCCACAAGCTTTTGAGCAATGCCCTCCGCTATGGCGGTCTTACCTACGCCGGGTTCTCCTATAAGGCAGGGATTGTTTTTCGTTCTGCGGGACAGTATCTGAGTAATGCGGTAAATTTCCTTGTCTCGCCCGATAATTCTGTCCAGCTCCCCTCTTTTCGCCTTGGCGGTAAGATTGGTACAGAAGGTGTCGAGAAATTTCCGCTTTTTATTGGATTTTTCGGGCTTGCCATCAGAGCTCTTCTCCTTTTCCGATTTTGGCTTTTCGTTATTGGAGGCTTCCCTTCCGTTTTTTTCCTTTGAGTCACCGCTGCCGGGTGTGGCGTCGAACAGATTTCTCCAAAAGGGAGGCATAGTGCTGGCTCCGCCTGTCTTAAAGCCGTCTATATCCTCTTCGTCATCGTCCATTATAGACTGAAACTCATCGCTGCCGAAAAGCATTTCCATTTCCGATTCCAATTCGTCCTCGGTAAGTCCGAGCTGTTTTATATACTCGCTTACCTGCGGAATATTCATTTCTTTTGCGCATTTCAGGCAAAGCCCTTCGTTATGCTTTTCCTCGCCCTTCATTGTAGTTATGAACACTACGGCGGGACGCTTGTTGCATCTGTTGCACATCATCATTGCCCCATTTCCTCCTTTAAAAAACTTTAAGCCATAAAGTCAAGAAATTCAAAATAGTATATTTTTCTGAATATTGACGTTTCATCAACAGTCATGGTATTGATCACCATTAAATCGTCTCCGGTCAGGGAAATAATAAACTGGGTGAAAATACAGATCAGTAAAACGACTATAAATCCCTGAACGAGCCCCGCCGCTGCTCCCAGCAGCTTGTTCACGCCTCCTATGACCGGAATTTTGTTTATTCCCTTCAAAAGCTTTGAAAGCAAGGTTAATATGATAAGTATTATAACAAAAATCACGGTAAAAATCAATGCCCTTGCGGGAACTAATACAAAAGGCTTGACCAAATTGTCGGTAATTGCCTGAGTAAAATTCTCCGTATCCGTCTCTAAAATGCAGAGAATGATCTGTCTTTTGACCGAGCTTTCACCGGAGGTGACGGATTCGGTAACTCCCGACATAAACGAAGGCAAGGCTTCCTCCATGCTGTTTATCGTTGCGCTGATAGAGGAAAATGCGGAGCCGCTCGACAGGTTTTCCGCAAGGATCGCTCCCAATACGGCTCTTTCCTTTCCGTACTTGCCCAAGTCGTCGGAGGTAAGCTCGATATAGCCTAAGTTCATGGAGGACAAATTCATGTCCGACGTAATGCCGAACGCCGTCAGATCCAGTTTATCCATGCCTGTCTCGCTTAAATCCAGCTTTGTCATATCAAGTCTTGCTTTCCCTGCGCTGTCGGGGGAAATGTCGATTTCGGCAAGCCGTTTTCCGTTGAGCTTGGCATTGCCCATGTTCAAGGCTTTCAGCTCGGACAGCATGGAGGTGTCCAGCACCGAGGAAAGCTGATTGTTTATTTCCTCATTGACCGCCTTTTCCACCACGCTGTCATAAACGGCCTTGGCGGCTATCTCGCTTACCGGCAGAGCGACGGCAAATGCGGCGATCATTGCCACAAGTCCCAAAATAACCGATAAAAATCCCTTTCGTATCCCGTTAAAAAGAAATACGATCAAAATCACGATCACGGCTGCGTCAAAAAACCAATAAAACTGTGTGCCCATTGTCAAATCCTTTCGTTTTGTTCTTTTTGTTCTGTTTTTACACTGCTTTCGCTTTAAAAGGCAGATAAAGCGTTTTATACCGATAACCGACGGCAAATTCAAACGGTTATCGATATAAACGGAAATCAGCGTTAATTTATTTCTTCAAGGTCAACCGAGCTGTAGCTTAACAGCAATACGGAATCTCCGATTTTTATAAAGGAGCTGTACTCCTCGGAAAGCTGTTTTTCCACCGCTTTTTCTCCGTTGGGATCATATCCGCAAAATGCGCCGGATTCTACAATATATATACGGCTTCCCTCGGAAATAATGCGGTTTATGTTGGGTGTGACGGTTTTGGTGCTTATCACGGTCATTTCGCTGTCCAAAACGGTCAGTATTCTTTTATTGCTGGAGGAATCCAGATAAATAAGCCCTAAATTTGTGCCGCCGTAATCGCAGCACTGCACCGTTCCCAAAAACTCCTTTTGTCCTATAACGCTGCCGTCGGGCTCGCTGAGCGAAATACCGAAGTCGTTGTATAAAACGCAAACTCTGCCGTTTTTCACATACATTTTTATGGGGATCGAGGATCTTTGG
>JAMPBF010000208.1 GCA_023666805.1 Bacillota bacterium | reverse complement strand
ATTTGTTGAAATTTTGACAAAATGCTGAAATCTCGCTATTCCGTATATATGAGAAAATTGTTTTCCTCTGTTCTTATGCCCTCCTTCCCTTTTTCGTCGCCGTCCAGCCAAATGTCAAAATAACGTATTCCCAATTTTGCGGGATCGGTGTGCTTTATGTAGATCGATATACTTATGGTATAGGATTTTCCTGCGTCGGTTTTCACATCGACAAACTTAGGACGTATATCCTCCCGTACCGAGCTGCGCCCTCCGCTGCCGCCGACATTTTCGCAGGAAATTATCCCGCCGTCTATAAAATCCAGCGCCTTTTCCAAGACTTGGTCAAAGTCCTCGCTGTTTTTCAGCTCATCGCAGAACATTTCCTTTAAGGTCTCCCTGTCGTCGGATTTTATACAGTCCATAATTTCCTCGCCCTTTTCCTCCGCCGCCTTGCTTAATTCGCCCAAAGGGTTGGTTTCGGTGACAAATTCGGGGTGGCAGGCGGTTAAAACAGACAAGGTCAAAATCAGTCCAAGGGCGGTGACAAGCTTTTTCATTCCTTGCTCCTTTGATCCGAATGATCCGAAAATGCCTTCAGCTCTCTGTAAAGCCTTGCGGCGGGCAGACCCATTACATTGTAATAATCGCCCTTTATGCCTTTTATAAGCAGTGCGCCCCTGCCCTGTATGCCGTAAGCTCCCGCCTTGTCCATAGGCTCGCCCGAATTTATGTAGTCGGTTATTTCCCTCTCTGTCAGGGGGTAAAATTCCACCTCGGTTTTTTCCGCAAATACGGTCTGCGACCTGCCGCCTTTGGAGATCGATACCGCCGTTATCACTGCGTGAAGCTTTCCGGACAATAATTTTAACATTCTTGCGGCGTCTTCGCTGTCCTTGGGCTTGCCCAAGGCGGCTTCCCCGACAAAAACCATGGTGTCTGCGCCTACCACTACGCTGTCGGGATAAAGAGCGGAAACCTCCTCCGACTTTTGCCTTGCAAGCGCCATTACCTGCTTTTCGGGCGGCAGGGCTTTATCGAGGATCTCCTCCCCCTTTGCGGGAATTACAGCGAAATCCTCGGTTATAAGGCTCAACAGCTCCTTGCGGCGAGGAGAGGCGCTGGCTAAAATAAGACTCATTTCTTTCCCTTTTCCTTGTCCTTTTTGCCGTAAATGTCCTGATAGTTTGCTATGCACTGATTAACGATTTCAACGGCTGCTTTTTGTCCCATTACCTCGTTTACGGCGGTGTGCTTGTTCTCAAGCTGCTTGTAGACGGTGAAAAAGTGCTGCATTTCCTGAAAAATGTGCTGGGGCAGCGCCTCAATGCTGCGGTAGGAATTAAAGGTGGGGTCTTCAAAGGGGATCGCAATGATCTTTTCGTCATTTCTGCCGTTATCCACCATCGTGATCACGCCGATCGGATAGCAGCGGACCAATACCATGGGATTTATCGGCTCGTTGCACAGCACCAAAACGTCCAAGGGGTCGCCGTCGTCGGCTAAGGTCTTGGGAATAAAGCCGTAGTTGGCGGGGTAGTGGGTGGAGGTGTAGAGAATGCGGTCAAGGATAAGTATGCCGCTTTCCTTGTCAAGCTCGTACTTGTTTTTGCTGCCCTTGGATATTTCGATTATCGCCAAAAAATCCGAGGGGGTTATGCGGTCGGGGTTGATGTCATGCCATACGTTCATTTTTTGCTCCTTTTCGGGCTTTTGCCCTTGTTTTTATTTTATTGCTTTATTGCACTGTAAAAGCTGTCTAAGGCTTGATCTGCCTTGCAGGGAATATCGGGATCAATTAAGCCTTCTTTATTATCGATGCGGTAAAAATGCTTGGTGGAAATTTGGATCACGGCTCCCGAGTTCGGCAGCCTAAACACCGAAATATCGCCATAGCCGTTGGGATTATTGCCGGGGGCTTCGCCGATCACGGTGCCCAAGCCGTTGTCCTTTACAAATTGGGCGAAAAGCATGGCGGAGCTGAAGCTGCGGTTGGAGGTGAGAAGATACACATTTCCCTCAAATAACAGATCCTCGTATCGGCGGTTCTGCGACACCTGATCGGGGAAATTCAGCATAAAGCAGCCTAACCGCCAATCGGAGCCGCCCTCCTTAAAGCTGTCTATGTCAAGATACCTGAAAAACTCGTTTGCCACAAGGGAATTGCCGCCGCCGTTCTCCCTCAGATCCACCGCAAGATTTTCAATGCCCTGAGCCTTTATTTCGGCGAACATCGACTTTAGGGTATTTATGTATTCGCTGTTGTAATTACATTCGTCAAGGGTCAAAACCGCAGCGTTTAGGTCTTTGTCCACCGTATAGCTTACAAAGGAGGTCTCCTCGGCTATGTCGTCGGCTATGCCGTTGAATTTTACATATTCCTCATAGGACAGAAAGTCGCTTTCTTCCGCAAACCGGTCCGTTTTTTCGCCGCTTTCGGATTCGTAATTATAGGTGATCCCTTTATCGGCGGGTATTCCCAAATAGTCCAAGCCCTCTAAGGTGGATAAATATTTTTTCAGGCGTATCACTCCCCAAGAGCTTACCTCGTAGCTTACCTTGCCGTAACAGGGAGAGCCTTTCTTTAACAAGCTTTCCAAGCTTTGCCCGTTTATTCCCACCAAGGTATCTCCCGCCTTATTGTGGGAATATATGTACTTCATATATCTTTCCTCGGGATAATTTAAGGAAAGGTTTGTATGAGCGTCGCCCAAAAGAAAAAACATTCCCTGAATTTCCGACGCCAACAGGTTAACGGTTATTTTCTCGGCGCTCTTAAGATTTGCGTCTGCGCTGTCATACCGTTCCTTTACCTCGGCGGGTATCTCCTTGTAAAAGGCGGGGTGGAGCTTTTTCAGATATTTGTATGCGTAATCCAAGTCAGCCTTTGCCTGCTCATAGGTAAGCTCGCAGTCATAGTCCTTGCAGTAATAAAGGCTGCCGCCGCTTTTGAACGTTATGCTGTTCCAGTAGGGATTGCAGTAGCTGCTGAATAGGGATATGCAGATCCCCCAGACCGAAAATACGGATATTATTATTTTGGCGGGCAGTTTTCTTTTCAGTCTCAGCCACATGATCACCGCAGCGGTCAGGATCGCAGCGGAAATAATTACCGTTATCCATTCGGGCATTGGCAGCAAAAACAAATTCAGCAGCGGAACAACACCTATCCCCATTAGCGCAAGTATTATGGGGGCGAGCCACAAAAAAGGGCTTTGTTTGATTTTTTCCATTTGTTTTCTCCTTCTTCGGTTTTCATGAGAAATCATAAAATTCGGACGTATCTCTGTTTCTGTACTCGTGCTTTTCGTAATAGCCTATGAGGTTTTTCTCCCCGTCCCGCAGAGCCACCATGTAAACGTCCTTATTCTGCTTTTGGTTGTAAAAGGTGTGGACAAGGTTATGCTCGGGACTTTCCGAGAACCATGCCGCCACCCTTTGTATCATTTCCCTCGATCTTTCGTTGTGACAGTCCAGCAGGCTTTTGCCCGCAAGCTCGCCGTGCTTTGCATACTGCTGCTTTGCGGCGGGGTTCATATAGATTATTATATGACGCAAATCGCAGATAACCACTGCGGCTTTGTCTTGGTCGATTATGCTTTTGAAAAACTGTGACAGATCCATAATTGCTCCTATATCCCCAATACTGTAAAAATTTCTTCCGTTTTGAAGTTTTCTTCAACCCAATCCGACATTTCGGCTACCGCCGCCTCGGCAGCGCCGCCTTCTCTTTCGGCAAGAGCTTTTATCCTTTTCCAACACTTTTTGTCAACCTCGGTAACTCCGTAACGGTCAAAGCTCGGCACCGCTGCTTTTAAAACTGCGTACAGCCCCGTATCGTAAAAAATATCGCCGTGAATACAAAGGGAGTCCGATTTCCAACATTCATCTATGTATTCGCCTCTTTGAAATTCAATGCACTCGGTGGTGCGGCGGGCTTTTCTTTCCTCTTCCGTCCAAAAATATTCCATGGGCTTCCTTTCCGTTTTTTATGGTTATTGGTATTACTCCTATATTGTACAACAAATTTCCAATAAAATCAATACAAAAAAGAACGCTTTTGAGCTTTTGGGCTTAAAAAGCGTCCTTTATATTTATATCAAGTGCTTTATAATACTAATTCCTGTCAGTCTGTCGAAAAAGTCCAAGCTTATAAATTTCGGAGGGAAAAGAGGCTTGGAGAAAAACCGTCAGGGTTTTTCTCCAAATTGCGATCAAGCCTGAAAATCGAGGCAGAGCAAGGCTCTGCCCGATTTTCGCATTTGGCGGCAAGCCGCCAAATGCGGCGTCAGCTTGGCGGAAAACCGACCGCAGGGAGGTTTTTCGA
>JAMPBF010000207.1 GCA_023666805.1 Bacillota bacterium | reverse complement strand
TATTAATTTCTGTTTAAAATATAGACTTTGTCTATATTTTAAAGCGAAAACAGTATAATTCGCAGGCTGCCGTTACTGCGGAAAAAAGAATATTCCCCGTAGCGACGCCTTTACTTCCCGTAAATTTGGTATATTTTTCCTTTTTTGGTACAATATGTTGTAAATTTCTCTCAAAATTTATAAATTATTTTCAAAAAGGTATTGAAATTACTGCTAAAATCTGATAAAATTATAAAGTGAGTAAATCCAACACTGTACAAGGATAGTCAAGTGCTTTTGTATGGTAGTTTCTGAAACTTGGAGGTTGAAAATGGGCGTTTTTATCGACGAAGACGATTTCGAGTATGAGATGGACAATCTTGACGACAGTGCGGTATATGACGTAAAAATAAAGGTTATCGGCGTTGGCGGCGGCGGCTGCAACGCATTGCAGCACATGGCAAGGCTTTACGCCAAGGAGGCGGAGGAGCTGGAAGCTGCCGGCGGCGATGTAATGTCTACCCTGCGGGATAAGATCGAGTTTATTGCCTTGAATACCGATGTTGCGGCGCTTAAAAGCAAGGATAAGACCCTAATGCGCCGTATTCAGATAGGCAAAAAATGCTGCAAGGGCAGAGGCGCAGGCGGACGTCCCGAGGTTGCCGCAGAGGCTGCCAAGGAAAGCCGAGACGAGATCGAGAAGGCTATCAGCGACGCCTCCATCGTGTTTGTTGCGGCAGGTATGGGCGGCGGCACAGGCACCGGTGCCGCTCCGGTTGTGGCTGAGATCGCACAGGAAATGAACATAATCACCGTAGGTGTTGTTACAAAGCCCTTCGAGTATGAGCGGGAATATAAGATGAATCAGGCGGTAAAGGGCATCGACGAGATGCGCAAGCATGTCGATTCTCTTGTAATAATCCCCAACGAGAGACTTCTTAAGACCAACGAAAAAATGCTCAGCTTTAAGCAGGCGTTTGCAATGGTTGACGACGTATTATATCGCTCCGTAAAGATCATTTCCGATGTAGTATATGAAAGCACAACAGGTATTATCGGCACGGACTTTGCCGACCTGTGCAATATTCTGGAAAATTCCGGCGACGCACACATTGCTTTGGGTACGGGCACCGGCGAAAACAAGATCAAGGACGCCGTATCTCAGGTTGTCAACAGCCCGCTGCTGGAAACCTCTATCAATCATGCGACAAAGCTGTTGGTCAATGTTACATTGTCCTCCGACAGCGCTATTACGGATCTGAACGACGTTATCCGCATGATCTCCGATGCGGCGGATCCTTCCGTAGAGATGATCCAGGGTGTAAGTCAGCGGGAGGATCTTACGGATACTATCAGCATTGCTGTTATTGCCGCAGGCTTTAAGCCCGACGCTCCCACGATAAAGTCGACCTTCCAAACGGCTGCTCCCGCCCCCGCTCCTGCGGCTGCCGCTCCGGCTCCCGCACCCGTTCCCTCCGCACCCAGAAGGAGCAGCGACGGCTTGACCTTAACTCCCATTACCGACGATAGGGACGACGAAATAGTTACCAGCAAAAATTCCGACGATCTGTCCTCGATCATTCAAAATACCTTGGGCAATCTTCAGGAAAAGGAGAGATTTTCCGTGCTTCAGGAAATCTTTGATTCCAGAAACAAGAACGGAGAGTAAAATCTGTAATAGATATTACAATAAGTATATTAATATATTAAATTAATCGGCATTGCTGTTCGCAATGCCGATTTCGATTTGTCAAGAATAGGAGCTTGTCTTGCAATGTGTTTTTTCGACAGCTTGATCAACCGCTATGAACGGTCATCGGTATTAAACTGACTGTTATACAAATTGGCGTAAAATCCGCCCTTTTCGATCAGCTCCTCATGCTTTCCCATTTCAATGATATGCCCCGATTCCATGACCAAAATACAGTCCGCTTCCTTAATGGTGGAAAGTCGGTGGGCTACGATAAAGCTTGTCCTGCCCTTCATCATCTTGGCAAAGGCTTTCTGTATGCGTATTTCCGTCATAGTGTCAATAGAGGAGGTCGCCTCGTCCAAAATCAGCATCGGCGGCAGGCACAGCATGACTCGGGCAATACACAGCAGCTGCTTCTGACCTTGGGAAATGTTGGTCTCATCGTCGGAGATCTTGGTATTATACCCCTGTGGGAGCCTTTGGATAAAGCTGTGGGCGTGAGCCGCCTTAGCCGCCGCCACTACCTCCTCCTCTGCGGCGTCGGGCTTGCCGTAGGCGATGTTTTCAAACACCGTTCCCGATTTTAGCCATGTCTCCTGCAAAACCATGCCGTAGGAGCTTCGCAGCGAGTCCCTTGTGATTTCCTTGATAGGAGTGCCGCTGACGGCAATTTCACCGCCGTTTACATCATAAAACCTCATCAAAAGGTTAATAAGCGTGGTTTTTCCGCAGCCCGTCGGACCCACGATCGCAATCCTCTGCCCCTGCAATACCTTAAGATCAAGCCCCTCGATAAGCGGCCTTTCGGGGTTGTAGCAGAAGGATACGTTCTTGATGTCAATATTTCCGTCCACATTTTCGGGGGTAAGCACCAATGCGTTTTCACTGTCGGGAGCCTCCGCCTCGGCGTCGATCACCTCAAACACCCTTTTGGCGGAAGCCAAAGCGCTTTGAAGCTCGGTAATAACTCCCGAGATCTCGTTAAAGGGCTTGGTATATTGGTTGGCATAGGTCAAAAAACAGCTCAGCTGACCTACGGAAATGTGTCCCGACAGTGCGCTTACAGCCCCGAAAACGCCTACGCCCGCATAGATCAGCCCGTTTACAAAGCGAGTGGAGGGGTTGGTCAGGGAGGAGAAAAAAATGGCTTTGACGCTGTATTCCTGCAAATCCCTGTTGATGGCTTCAAACTGCTTCTCTGCATTTTCTTCAAAGGAAAATGCCTTTACCAAATGCTGACTGCCGATCATTTCCTCGGTGAGAGATGTCATTTTTCCCCTTGTCTCCGACTGCTTTCTGAACATATCGAAGCTGTGCTTAGCCACGAAGGAGGCGACAAAGAAGGAAAGGGGAGTGATCACCACCACGATCAGCGTGATAAGCGGATTGATCGACAGCATAAAGCCCAGCGTTCCCAAAATGGTGACAATTCCCGTGAAAAGCTGTGTAAAGCCCATAAGCAAGCCGTCGGAGATCTGATCAGTATCGGTGATCATGCGGCTTATAATATCGCCGTGAGGGTGGCTGTCAATATAGGACAGGGGAACAGCTTGAAGCTTGTCAAAGGCGCTGCGCCTGATGTCCATAACGGTAAGATAGGTGATCTTATTTGTGCAGAGATTCATCAGCCAGCTTGCCAGCGCCCCGATCGCCGCCGACACGCCCAATCTTATCAAAATAGGCGTCATGGCTGCAAAATCCACTTTTCCCGCCTCTGCGGCGCAGTCTATAGCCCTGCCTATCAAAATCGGGATATAAAGGGTCAATGCAACGTTTATGACCGAGCAAAGGGCAGCCGCCGCAAGGTAACCCAAATGCGGCTTGGAAAATCTAAGTATTCTTTTTAAAATAATCGAGTTGCTGCTTTTGTCCTTAGCCATTTTGCGCCTCCTGTTCCGACATTTGGGAAAGACATATCTCTCGGTAAACCTGACAGTACCGAAACAGCTCTCCGTGAGCTCCGATGCCTGCGATCATGCCGTCGTCAAGGACTATTATTTTGTCGGCATGCTTGATCCCCGATGCTCTTTGAGAAACAATAAACACCGAGGTGTGGGCAATATCCCTCGTCAAAGCGGCTCTGAGAGCGGCGTCCGTAGCATAGTCCAGCGCAGAGGCGGAATCGTCCAGTATCAAAATATCGGGCTTCATTACCACCGCTCGGGCAATGGTAAGTCTTTGCCTTTGTCCTCCCGAGAAATTTCGGCCTCCCTGCTCTACGGGGCAGTCCAGCCCTTCGGGGTATTTTCGTACAAATTCCGCAGCTTGCGCCGTTTCAAGAGCCTGCCAGATCTCCTCGTCGGTGGCGTCGGGCTTGCCCCATTTCATATTCGAGCGGACGGTTCCCTTAAACAAAACCGCTCTTTGAGGCACCATGCCGATTTTTCCCCTAAGCTGCTCCAAGGGATAGTCTTTAACATTGTTTCCGTTGATCAAAAGCTCTCCCTCGGTCACATCGTAGAAACGGGGTATTAAGTTGACAAGAGTAGTCTTGCCCGAGCCCGTACCTCCGATAATTCCCACCGTCTCCCCCCGCTTAACGGAAAAGCTGACGTTTTCAATGGCGGGCTTGTCCTTGTGATAGCCGAAGGCAACATTCTTAAATTCCACCGCAGCAGCGCCGGAAACGGCGGTCT
>JAMPBF010000206.1 GCA_023666805.1 Bacillota bacterium | reverse complement strand
CCGCTGCAACCACCACCGCCGCAGCGACGGAGGCGACAACGGCAAGCGCTGCAAAACCCGAAAACAGTGCGCTTAATGCCACTCTTTCCAATCCTAATGCGGACAGCACGACAAAAAAAGTATATGCATATATTTGTGAGAATTTCGGCAGCTATATGCTGTCCTGTCAGCAGGAAAGCACATGGATGGGTTCCCCGGATTATGAAATGAACCATATAAACAATGTTACGGGAAAGCTCCCCGCTATGCGCGGACTGGATTACATGAACGATGATTTCAGCGGTGTAAACAGACGTGCGATAGAATGGTGGGAAAAGGGCGGTTTGGTAACCATTTGCTGGCATACGGGGATCAACGGAAGGGGCTATCAGGAATCGCTGAACGATGTTCCGGATTTTGACAAGCTTCTCACCGAGGGTACGCCGGAATACAACGCAATGATAAAAAGCTGGGACAACGCAGCCAAAGCCTTGCAGGAGCTGCGGGACAAAGGCGTTACCGTTCTTTGGCGCCCGTTCCATGAATTTGACGGACAGTGGTTCTGGTGGGGCAAGGGCGGAAGCGAAAATTTCATAGAGCTGTGGCGTATGATGTACGACAGATTTACCAACGAGTTTGGACTTACCAATCTGATATGGGTATTGGGTTATTCGGGCGAGGTAAAAAAGAACTGGTATGTGGGAGACGATTATTGCGATATTATCGGCTCGGACACTTATGATAACTCGACCAACTCAAAGGCTTGGAAGAGGCTCAAAAACGTAACGGACAATAAGCCTCTTGCTTTCCACGAATGCGGTAACCTTCCTCGGGTAAGTCAGTTTGAAAACGACGGCTGCATTTGGTCATGGTTTATGGTTTGGCATACCAACTATATTACGGATAACGATAAGGATAATCTCAAAGAGGTTTACAACAGCGATTTGGTTATAACGCTTGACGAGCTGCCGAGCTTTAAATAATCGGACATTATTCGATAAAAAATAACCCGCCAAGGCTTCAATGCCCGACGGGTTATTCTTTTTCAATTATTTACACATATTCAGCTTAATAATATTGCTGTCGTCCTGTGAAAAGGTAATAACATTGTACATAAACAAGAGCTGATCATAGTCGCTTAAAGGAGCCATTGTTTGAAAATCCGTATTTATATATCTTAAATCTATCATTGTGACCTTTTGATATTCCTTTGATAAAAAGGGAACTAAAGAATGAGCGTAGCTGTCCTTAATTACAAGCAGTCTTTTTTCGCTTTTTGCGGCAGGATTTTCTATAGTGACTAAGGGTGAATTTTGCCCTAAGAACGAAGAATATTTATCCTTTACCTCAAGAAAATCTCTAAAATACATGCTGTCATATTCTTTATACTTAATTTTGCCCGTACTGTTATCGTATTTATCATAAACCGATACCTTGACCTCGGGCTCTCCCTTTGCGACCGTATAATAATCGATAATATCCGGCGTTACGCCGAAATCCAAGGTTTTGGAGAACAGTGTCCCTCTGAAATCATGGCTGGCATGCTCGATTTCAAAAGCGCTGTAGGGATAACTCTCATAGCCGAGTGCGGGAGCGGCAGCCTGATATGCCAAAAATGCTCCGAAGCTGGTCCAGTGGTGATCGGTACGGTAGTAAATATAAGAGCTTTCGCTTTTTTCCTGTAATGCAGAATATACATCGATCGTCCCCTCAAAGCCCATTAATGAGGAGTAGAAGCCTTCAATGAATTTTTTTTGGTTTTCAACAGGCGCAAAGGCGGGAATGTTGTTTTTGTATATTTCTTGGGCATTGGGCGCTAACATAAAGAACATTTGAATATTTTTATGATTGTTTGCAAAATTGTTTATTGCATTGAGATTTTTTTCGTAAACCTCCCGATCATATCCCTCCCAAGCCTCCATCATCATGTTGTTTTCTATAAAAACTCCGTTGATTTCGGTTTTTCCTATTATCTTATTTGACGTATTTTTAAGCTCTATCCACTGCTCTCTGCCGATAAATCTGTCGGAGATCCAGGTATCGAAGCCGTTCATAAATTTTTTGTTTTTGTAGGTTTCCGCCGACAGTGTAGGGAATTTAGCCAAATAGCGGTTTTCGTTTTCGGAAAAAGGTCTTTCCTCGGGGGATAGGTATACGATTGTCAGAATGGGCATTGTTACCAGAAATAATGAAAAAATTATAATCATTATCTTTTTGTAAAGATTTTTCATTACATTCCGTCCTTTCTCAGAAATTAAAGTACAGGAAGGGATTATAGGTCGCATCTGCAAGATATGCGGTGGAAAGCATCAATACGGCTGTTTTTATCAGCGGGGTGGAATAATTGATTAACAGCGGAAGCTTTTTGCGAATTTTATCTACAGTATTTTTGATAAGATCCGTACAGCCAATAATTGCAATTATCATTATTGCTCCGTAGTTGATTAAATAATAAAGTCCTTGATTGTCATACAGCATTCCGCTGGAGCCGAACATTGCGCCGATGTACCCGAAGGCTGTCGGAATGTCCGCCGTGTCAAACAGCACCCAGCCCAACATTACAAGCAGCATAGTATAAAGCCAGGAAAAAAATTTCGGCGTCTTTTCCAGCGCTTTTCCCAGGAAAAGCTTTTCGATTATGATCAAAACACCGTACAGCACGCCCCAAAGAATAAAATTCCAGCTTGCACCGTGCCAGATACCCGTTAGAAGCCAAACTACGGCAAGATTGAACACG
The DNA here is from genome assembly GCA_023666805.1 of Bacillota bacterium. GTDB lineage: Bacteria > Bacillota > Clostridia > Oscillospirales > Ruminococcaceae > Ruminiclostridium_E. The sequence continues at coordinate 1,604 of JAMPBF010000206.1, read as the reverse complement.
GTTCGCTTTATTCCTTTTCTGCTGCCGCCGAGGGGAAAATAAACATAGCTTTTAAACCAAGAACCGAGGGTGATATGCCACCTGCGCCAAAATTCGCTTATGCTTTTCGACTGGTACGGATAATTAAAATTCTCGGGGAAGGTAAAGCCCATCATTTTGCCAAGCCCTATCGCCATATCCGAATATCCCGAAAAATCAAAGTATATCTGCATAGTAAAGGCTATAATACCGAGCCATGCGGTCAAAACGGAAACCTGACCTATCTCCATTTCCTTGACGGTCGTCCACAGCAAGCCGATATTATTGGCAATGAGCACTTTTTTGCCAACGCCCGTAATAAACCTTATTATGCCTTCATAAACACAGTCAATATTTATTGTTCTGTCGTCCAATTCCGATGCAACATCATTATAACGCACAATAGGACCTGCCACAATTTGCGGAAACAGTGTTACAAAGGCGGCAAAGCTTATTGGATTTTTCTGAACCTTAACCTTTCCCAAATACAGATCTATAGTGTAAGACATGGACTGGAAGGTAAAAAAGCTGATACCGATAGGCAGCATATTCATAGGCAGCCAATCTATTCCGAAAAAGTGCAGATCCTTTATGTTTATTAAATTCTGACCTGCAAGCGCATTGATATTTTCCGCAATAAATCCGCTGTACTTAAAAACTCCCAGCAAGCCCAAATTCATCACGATCGAAACGATAAGACAGATCCTGCGGGGTATTTTTTTCCCTTCAAATCTATTCATGATAAGTCCGGCAAAATAGTCGATCATTGTGGATATAAGCATAACTACCACATAAATCGGCTCGCCCCATGCGTAAAATACGATACCGCTTATAAGAATAAACAGGTTTTTCAATTTTTTCGGCACAATATAGTACAGCAACAGTACTATAGGCAAAAAAACAAACATAAAGGTTAAGCTTGAAAAGACCATCGGTTTTCCCTTTCAAAAATTATTGGCTGTCTAATTCACTCACAGCCGTTTTATATTCGTCTAAGCTGAACATTGCATTCAGCACCTCAAGTAATCCGTTTGTAGAGAGCATTTCGGGCAGTGACAGCTTTTTTAAAAGCTTTTTTCGCCTTTCCTCACTGCCGTTCCTGCCGATAAAACCGTCGTCGTACAGCATAATACGGGTTATTTCTTCTCCATGAGATTGAACATCGTTCAATGGATTTTCTGCTGTAATTCCCGCCTTGTAAAAGGCGTCTATCAAAATGTTCTTGGGAACGCCTTCAACTCCCAGCTTGCCTTCCTTTGAGGGAAGCTGCTTTCTTTTTTCCTTGCCGAAAATGTCGGGAATATAAATATTGATGATTTTACCCTTTTGAGTGATATTTTTGATGTAATTTCTTATTTTAAAGCCTGCGCTGTCGCTGTCGGTAAGAACGATCACGCCTTGCTTTTCCGCCAGTTCTTTTATTAAGGCGGATTTTTCCTTATCCTTAAATATGCCAAAGCCCTCTGTGGTGATAATTAAGCTGCTTATTACAGAGGAAAGCTTGATTTTGTCATATTTCCCTTCGACTATTACTGCCTGTTTAAGCTTTATCATAATATCACCCTTTTATTTTACCAATTATTTCG
>JAMPBF010000205.1 GCA_023666805.1 Bacillota bacterium | reverse complement strand
ACTCGCTACCTCCACCTTGGCAAGGTGGCGCTCTACCGGATGAGCTAAATCCGCACTGCTTGTACATGCCGTACCGTGCACTCGTTCACTGTACGAACGGTCTGCGTATCGGCAATAACAGCTTTTTTGTTTGCCGCAATCGGCTTTGCGCCGATCATATTGCAGGCTGCCTGAAGGGGCTTGGTGCTCCCGATCGGAATCGAACCAACGACACGGGGATTTTCAGTCCCCTGCTCTACCAACTGAGCTACAGGAGCATATATTCTTGCGAAAGATCCGCAAGCTTAAGCAGCCGACCGATCAAACGCCGCTCAAAGCGCCGAAGCGGTAAGCTGTATGGCGACCCGAATGGGGTTCGAACCCACGACCTCTAGCGTGACAGGCTAGCGTTCTAACCAGCTGAACTATCGGGCCAAATAAATCAGCCGATTTTACCGAATGCGAATAAAAAACAGCCGACATCGGTGCTGCCGACTGAAACGGCGAAAAGCCGTTTTTCACTTGCAAAAAACCTTCTCGGTTTGCCGAGGAAGGCTTCACAATAATGTGGTGGGAGTTACAGGGCTCGAACCTGTGACCCTCTGCTTGTAAGGCAGATGCTCTCCCAGCTGAGCTAAACTCCCACAATGCCGTCTTTATTGGCGCTTTTTTATTATACACATTTTTTACCTGCTTGTCAAGTAAAATCGTAAAAAAATTTTAAACTTTTTCGGTTTTATTTTTAGTCAGTTTTTACAGCCGACGTCAAAAATCGGCGTCGGCTAAGCAAGGCTGAAATGATCGGCTTGCCGATAAAGCAGGGAAAAATTTTTACGGCTTTCGGGAGAAGCAAGCTCCTCCCCCGCAAAGCATCTTTTTTTCATAAAACAAGAGAGGGACTTGCCCTCTCCCGAAAAACCGTAATTTTTTCTTCTTTCTCAACAGCCTCCCGAGAAACGAAAAAGCTTCTCGGAGATCGGCTGCGCCGTCCCAACGGAAAATCAATACTCCGCATTTCCCACGGTGCGGGGAAAGGGTATTGCGTCCCTGATATTTCCTACGGCGGTAATATACATGATAAGGCGTTCAAAGCCCAATCCAAAGCCCGCATGCTTGCAGCCGCCGAAGCGTCTCAGGTCAAGATACCAGCTGTAGTCCTCCTCCTTAAGCCCAAGCTCCTCCATTCTCTTCAGAAGAACATCAAGTCTTTCCTCTCTCTGACTGCCGCCGATTATTTCGCCTACTCCCGGAACTAACAGATCGACAGCCGCTACCGTCTTGCCGTCGTCGTTCTGCCGCATATAAAACGCCTTTATCTCCTTGGGATAATCGGTGACGAACAGAGGCTTTTTAAATACCTGCTCGGTCAAAAACCTTTCGTGCTCGGTTTGCAGATCCGCACCCCAATTTACGGGGTATTTGAATTTGTCCTTATGCTTTTCGAGGATCTCTATCGCTTCCGTATAGGTCACCTTGGCAAATTCGCTGTTTACAATGTCCGTAAGCCTCTGAATAAGCTCCTTGTCGTAAAAGTCGTTGAAAAACTTCATCTCGTCGGGACAGGTTTCCAACACCGTTTTCAGCACGTACTTTATCATATCTCTTGCCAGATCCATGTCGTCCTGCAAATCCGCAAAGGCTATCTCCGGCTCGATCATCCAAAACTCCGCCGCATGACGGGTGGTGTTGCTGTTTTCCGCTCTGAAGGTAGGTCCGAAGGTGTAAATGCTGCCGAATGCCATTGCCATCGCCTCGCCCTCCAGCTGTCCCGAAACGGTCAGGCTGGCGGGCTTGCCGAAAAAGTCCTTGCTGTAGTCCACCTTGCCGTCCTCCGTTCTGGGAGGATCGGCAGGATCCAAAGTAGTGACCCTGAACATCTCGCCCGCACCCTCACAGTCGCTGGCGGTGATTATAGGCGTGTTGACGTACACAAAGCCCATTCCGCCAAAAAATTCGTGGATAGCTCGGGCTGCAACGCTTCTTACTCTCAGCACTGCGCCGATGGTGTTGGTTCTGGCTCTCAGATGGGAAATGGTGCGCAGATATTCCAAAGTGTGGCGCTTTTTCTGCAAGGGGTATTCGGGAGGTGCTACGCCCTCTACCGTAACCTCCGATGCGTGTATCTCAAAGGGCTGCTTCGCTTCGGGAGTTAAAAGCAGCGTACCCTTTACCGTGACGGCACTGCCCACTCCCAGCTTGCTCAGCTCCTTGAAGTTGGAGACCCTGTCCTCCTCAAAAACCACCTGAACTCCCTTAAAGCCGCTGCCGTCGGACAGCTCCATAAAGCCGAAGGTCTTACTGCCTCTCACTGTCCTTACCCAGCCGCAAACGGTCAGCTCCTCGCCGTTTTGGGGAGTATGCTTGTATAAATCAGCGATCTGTGTTCTTGCCATTTTTTCGTCCTTCCTTTTCCTGAGTTTTGCTGTTGTGAATAGTATATCACCTTTTTGTTTATTTTTCAAGACAGGATCTCTTCTCTTGTAAAAATTATAAGTCTATTCCTTGACTAAGAGGAAGTTTTGCTATATAATTAGAAGTAATAGTTTACCACCGAAATATTTACCTGCTAAAAATCCGAAAGGACATAACATAATGCTGATAAACAAAAACTGGAGAATGATCTTTGACGGTAAGGAATACGCCTGCAAAAGATTCCCCGTATCCATGTATCAAACGCTTTTGATCAACGGAAAGCTGGAGGATCCTTACTACGGCGAAAATCAGTACGAAGCGCTGGAGCTGAGCCGCAAGGACTGTGAATTTACCTGTGAATTTGTACCGGAGGGGGATATTTTCAAAAAAGACAAGGCAATGCTTGTTTTTCGCGGCGTGGATACCTTGGCGGAGATATTCTTCAACGGAACTCACATTCTGTCCACAGACAATATGTTCAGAACCTACGAAAAGGACGTTAAGGATCTGCTTATAAGAGGAAAAAATCTTATTTCCGTAAAAATATCCTCGCCCTTGAAATATGCGGAGGAAAAATACAAGGAACGCCCCTTATACGGCGTGGAAGGCACAGTGCCCGGCTATCAGCATATCAGGAAGGCTCACTACAGCTTCGGCTGGGACTGGGGTCCGCAGCTTCCCGACATGGGGATATGGAGAAACGTGGAATTTATCTGCAAAAACAACAGCGCCGTGGAAAGCGTATATTACGAGCAGAAATTTTCCGACAACTACAGAAAGCTTTCTCTTACCCTAAAGCCCGACGTAGCCTTTCCCAAAGGAAAAAGTCCCGAGCTGCTGGCGGAAATAAAGCTTTCCGACGGCAGAAGCCTTACCTCCAGAAAAGCGGTGCAGAAAAATATGCAGATAGATTTTCAGCTGGAAAATCCCCCGCTTTGGAACGTAAGGGGAATGGGCGAACAGCCCTTGCAGGAGGTCACCCTGACTCTTTTCGAGGGCGAAAAGGCGGTAGACGTTTATACCGACAGGATCGGCTTCAGAACCCTTACCGTAAACCATGACAACAGCAAGGGAAAATTCTGCTTCTGCTGCAACGGCAAGGAAATTTTTGCCATGGGTGCAAACCTGATACCTCCCGACCAGATCCTGCCGAATATCACCAAGGATAAAACGGAAATGGTTTTGCGGGAATGTGCCGACTTAAACTTTAACTGTGTGAGAGTGTGGGGCGGAGGTGTTTACCCGAACGATTATTTTTTGAACCGCTGTGACGAGCTCGGCTTTATCGTATGGCAGGACTTTATGTTTGCCTGCGCCGCTTACAGGCTCACCCCCGCTCTTGCCGCAACTCTGGAGGAGGAATTTAAGTGCAATATCCTGCGTATGCGCAATCACCCCTCATTGGGCTTATGGTGCGGCAATAACGAGATCGAAAGCATGTGGGAGGGCTGGGGAATCCCCAAGGACGACGAGGCAAAAAAAGACTATGTGGAGATCTTTGAAAAAATGATCCCCGAGACCCTGAAAAAATACGACCCCAACCGTTTTTACTGGCCCTCGTCTCCCTCCTCGGGAGGGCAGCAGTACGGCGGAGAATGCTTTAACGGCAGCTCCGACTGCGATAAGGGCGACCAGCATTTTTGGGCGGTATGGCACAGCTACGCCCCCTTGGAGGAATTTAGGAAAAACGATTTTCCCTTCTGCTCCGAATTTGGCTTTGAATCAATACCCTCTATAAAAACAGTGGCGTCCTTTGCCCGCAAAAAGGATCTGAACCTTTGCTCCCCCGTTATGGAGGCTCACCAAAAGTGTGCGCAGGGAAACGAAAAGCTTTTGTTCTATATTTCGCAGATGTGCCGTATGCCCAAAAGCTTTGAGGAAACCGTTTACGCCACTCAGCTGGTGCAGGCGGAATCTATACGCTTAAATGTGGAGCATTTGAGAAGACA
>JAMPBF010000204.1 GCA_023666805.1 Bacillota bacterium | reverse complement strand
CAGCCGAATACCATGCCGGTTACCGTCACGCACAGCTGTGCTTTTCGATATGCGGTTATATTCAATGTATGTATTGCGTAGAGGGTCTTGCTCAACTGTGGTTCAGGATTTGGAATTGGATTACATTGGAAGAACGATTATACATTTGAATTTATACAATAAAAAATGTTCGTTATTTCAATACATATAAGAAAATTGAAAATATTGACATTTGAAATACGCTGTGCTATAATGTAAGTGCGACACAATTTAATAATCCTTCAAGTGAGATGACACTTTTTACAATAGGTAAAAGTGCATGCTCTTTTTCGTGTTATCTTTTTGAAGGACGAAATTGTGTCGCAGCAATCGGAGCTTTGCATTTTTCGGTGCGTGGCTTCGGCTGCGCACTTTTTTGTTTTGAAAAATTATGAATAGAAAGGAAAAAAACAATGAGAGCGAGAAAAATTACTATGGTAGTTTTGGTGATAATGGCACTGGCTATGACAGCGTGTTCGGGCGAAACGCAGGACGTACAAGCGGGTGTCCTAACTAATAATATACTAAAGGAGCCTGAAGGCAATAATCAAATAACTACACAGCAAAGCACCGAAACAGAGAAAGAACCATTTCTTCCTGAGAATATTCCTGTTGCAGAGGAAAGCGAACTAATTTACAGATATGATGAAGAACTGGGCGGTGTGTTGGTGATTGATTATCGGGGGGAACGAACTGATTTAAGAATTCCTGATACCTTAAACGGAAAGCCTGTTTTGGTGGTTAATTTAGAAGAATGTAAGGTTCAACTGACTTCACTTGTTATGCCAGACAGTGTTTGTGAATTTAAATTAGCATCCGATGGATTTTATAAAGAAAAACTAAAATATATATATATTCCGAAAAGCGTGACCTCAGTTTATTTAAAGCATTGCGATAGTCTCACAAGCATGACTATTCCGAACGGTGTGACTTCAGTTGAATTCAGTTATTGCAATGCTCTTACAAGCGTGACAATTCCAGACGGTGTAACTGAGATTTCCTTTTTTCATTGTGAAAATCTAACAAGTGTGACAATTCCTAATAGTGTAACTAAGATTTATTCATTCGCATTTGCAGGATGCACAAATCTTACAAGCGTGACTATTCCAGACAGTGTTACTGAGATTGGAACTGAAGCTTTTAAAGACTGTGAAAACCTTACAAGTGTGATAATTCCGTACGGTGTGACCGCAATTAAATATGCCGCTTTCAGTAATTGCAAAAGTCTTACAAGTGTGACGATTCCAGACAGTGTAACCGAGCTTGGTGCAGAAGCTTTCAAAGACTGTGAAAGTCTAACAAGCCTGACACTTCCTGACAGTGTAAATCGGTTGGTTGGATATCAGGATGTATATTATTACTGGTATACTTTCCCTAAAATATGTGTAATAAAGTATAAAGGAAAAAGCTATTCTTATGACAATATATATGATTTGTATGAAGCAATTGATATTAAAATATTTCACTAATATGATTCAACCATCTGGTAATGAAATAATCGAATAAAATAAGAAACCGCACCGAATGGGCGGTTTCTCAGACTGTCGAAAAAGCCAAAGCTTTTAAATTTCGGAGGGAAAAGAGGCTTGGAGAAAAACCGTCAGGTCAAATTGCGATCAAGACTTAAAATCAAGGCAGAACAAGATTCTGCCTCGATTTTTGCGTTTTTATGCTTCCTTTGCGAAATACTGCGGCTTGCGGCGTTTCAAGATATGCCATATTACTATGTAACAGATAATGTGGGTGATAAGGGTTATCAGCCATGAGATCGGGTAGGACAGATAGACGGTGAGGATCTTGTGATACTCGGGTATTTGGAAAACAGTGGCGATCCACAAAATACGCAGTCCGCAAGCTCCCAAAAGAGATACTATCATTGGCATTACCGAATAGCCCAAGCCTCTCAGCATGCCAACCATTACGTCCATTTCACCGCACAGCGCATAAGTGGTGGCGATCACTCCGAGGCGCACCATTCCCGCTTCTATTACCTCGGGAGTGTTGGAGTAGATACCCAACAAGGGGCGTCCGCAACAATAGGCTGCCCAGCCGAATACCATGCCGGTTACCGTCACGCACAGCTGTGCGCTGGCAAGGATTTTCGGTATGCGGTTGTATTTTCCGCCGCCCACATTCTGACCCGTAAAGGAGATAGCCGCTTGGTGAAAGGTGTTCATCGCCATGTAGATAAAGCCCTCAATAGACGAAGCGGCGGAGTTACCCGAGACGGTCGTATCTCCGAAGAGATTGACGGAGGACTGTATCACCACGTTAGACAGGGAGAAGATCATGCCCTGAAAGCCTGCGGGCAATCCCACTCTTGCCACCGCTCCCAGTATATAGGGCTTGATTTTCAATTGCCTTATATTCAAATGAATGTCCGTATCGTCCTTTACAAGACAAAATACCACAAGAGCGGCGGAAATGCACTGAGAAACGACCGTTGCCAAGGCAACTCCCGCCACGTCCATTTTAAGCAGGATAACAAACAGCAGGTTCAAAAGCACGTTTATTACGCCTGCCGCCGTCAGGAAATAAAGGGGACGCTTGGTATCGCCTACCGCACGGAGGATTGCGGCGCCGAAGTTGTAAACCATGGTGGCGGGCATTCCGATAAAGTATATTCTCAGGTAGGTCACCGCCAGCGGCAGCTGAGCCTCGGTGGCGTTCATCATCACCAGCAGCTGCGGGGCAAAGATAAATCCCGCCACCGCCAATACTGCGCCGCAAATCACGGAAAGCAGCATGGAGGTATGCACCGCATCGTACAGCTTTTGGGAGTTCCCTTCTCCGTGAGCCTTTGCCACAACTACGTTTACACCTACCGACATTCCCACAAACAGATTGGTGAAAAGATTTATCAAAGAGCTGGTTGAGCCAACCGCACCCATGGAGTTATCTCCCGCAAATCTGCCCACCACTATTACGTCCGCCGCATTGAAGAGCAGCTGAAGCACTCCCGAAGCCATAAGAGGCAGGGAAAACAGCAGCATTTTTTTAAGCACTGAACCGCTGCACATATCCATTTGATATTGCTTAGACAAAATTATACACCTTTTTTCCTAATTGAAATTTTTTTCATACCTATTTATTATAGTACTTTTTTTGACAAATTTCAAGTTTTTGGGTAAAGAAAAAGACGGAAAAAACCGTCTTTTCTTTGTATTTTTATGCAGCCTGCTTTTCAGCCTTTGCTGCGTCGTACCAAGGAAGCTCATCAAGAGTTATCACCTTGTCGCTGTTGTATACCGACTTTAGGTTTTCGGGGTCGTTATTCATTATATAGTCGGTATGCCATATCATAAACCATGACCATAAAAAGCCGTCTTCGTCGAATTGCTCTATCGAGGGGATATTTCCGCATTCGTGGAAGGCGATGGGCTTTTCTGCGTCGGTGACCTTTTCAAGCTTGTCGTAGGCGGATTTGTGGGTGGAATTGTTGTAGGTATCCGAACCGATAATGTCGCAATATTCGTCGCCCGGATACCAGCCGTCCTTTACGTTATCCGCATAGCCCAATACCCAAATAAGGTTGGTAAGCTCATACTCGTTGGTGAAGGTGTCGTACATAAGCTTCCAAAGCGCTTTGAAATCCTCGGCACCGCCCTTGCCCCACCAGAACCACTGTCCGTCGAATTCATGGAAGGGGCGCCAAAGCACGGGCACGCCCGCATCTCTCAGGGTCTGAAGCGCAGCGGCAGCCTTGCCCCAGTTCTTCATCATTCTGTTATACTCGTCCGTGCCCTCGGTGAGAAGCTTGTCGAAATCCGGCTCGTCGTGCAGGGATTCGTTATAGCCCTTTCCGTTAATGCCCGTATGCCAGCAGATAGAGACTATGCCGCCCCTCTCATGCCACTCGATGGCGCGCTCCGCAGTGCTGTCAAAGGCGTTGTTCATAAAATCCATTCCCCGCATGGCGGGAAGCTTTCCCGTGGTTTCCTGTATATAATCCATTTCATAATCGGGTGAGCCCATCCAAGTGGATTCCTGCTGACAGGTGAGCATTACCTCTCCGAAGCTGTCGCAAAGGTAATCGTAAAGCTTTTGGGTCGGCTCGTCCGCATTGGGGTTGGAAAGCCGGTATTTAGCCTCATAAGGAGCATCTTGGCAGCCGCTGAATAAAGGGAGAATAATCACTGCCGAAAGCAGGGCTGATATTATCTTTTTCTTCATTAACATAAATCTCCTTTATTATAGTTATTGATTTTATTTTACCATATAATATTAATTAATACAAGACAAATGCTTAAAATAAAAAATGCTTCAGACTGTCGAAAAAGTCCAAGTTATTAAGCTTCGGAGGGAAAAGAGGCTTGGAGAAAAACCGTCAGGGTTTTTCTCCAAATTGCG
>JAMPBF010000203.1 GCA_023666805.1 Bacillota bacterium | reverse complement strand
CGGTCTGCGAGATATGGGATGTGCGTGGCAGGCTCGACCACCCAATCGACTATGCCAAAAATCCAGACAAGACCGCCAACCCGAACTATACCGAAGCGGACTTGCAGGCTCTGGGCGATGTGATGAAATACGCCACCAACGGCGACAAGACCGAGAAGCAGTTCTTTGTTACAGGCGTAAACTGCGACACGGCAACCGCCAGAGATGAAATGCTGATTGCCAAAGCACAATGGAACGATGAAAGCGAGATTGTCTGCTACCACGGTTTCCAGAGCTTTAAGTCTGGGGAGCTTACCCCAGAGCAGGCTCACGAGGTGGGCGTAAAACTTGCCGAGAAAATGTGGGGCGACAGATTTCAAGTGATTGTCGCCACCCACCTAAACACGGACTGCCTGCACAACCACTTTGTCGTAAACTCCGTTTCCTTTATGGACGGTAAGCACTACCACGACAACAAAGCGAATCTGCGGCTGCTCCGTCAGCGTTCCGATGAGCTTTGCAGAGAATATGCCCTGTCCGTGATTGAACACCCAAGCGGCAGGAAGAAACCATACGCCCTCTATCAAGCGGAGAAGCAAGGGCTTCCCACAAGGGATAATGTGGCACGGCAGGCGGTTGATGAAGCTATCAGCAAATCATTCACGCTGAAAGACTTTGACCGATGTATGGCGGAGATGGGATACAAATGCAGCTTTGACCCCAACCGCAAATATTGGACGATTATCGGGAAAGATTGGAAACGCCCCAAGCGGCTATACAAGCTCGGAGAGGATTACACCAACGAGAGGATTACGGAGCGTATCCGTGAAAATTCCTATGCCGTAAAGTTCGCCCGATTTGCCGAGCCGACAAAGCAGGTCAAGGTGTACCGTGTCAAAGGCTCTCTGAAAGACGCAAGGAAAATCGGCGGCTTGCGTGGGCTGTATCTCCACTACTGCTATAAGCTCGGCATCCTGCCAAAGAAAAAACAACCCAATTATGCACGGCTTCATTATCTCCTAAAGGATGACCTTATGAAGATGGAAGCCATCGCAAACGAAACAAGGCTGCTCTGCCGCAATCACATTGACACGGTTGAGCAGCTCTTGTCCTATAAAGGCTCTCTGGAAACCGAGATGGATGAGCTGACCGAACAGCGCAAGGGGCTTTATTCCCAGAGCCGCAAAACAGACGGCGAAGAAAAAGAAGCGGTCAAGGCTCAAATCTCCGAAATCACAGGGCGGCTGAAAACTATCCGAAAGGAGGTCAGATTATGCGAGGGTGTCCTTGCCCGCAGCGGCACTCTCAAAGAGAAATTAGAAACCATACGGGCAGACGAAAACGGACAGCAAAGAAAGGAGCTGATGAAGCATGAACACAGGCGGCGAAGCGGCGGAGCAAATCGTCCGAATGAGCTTGGAGGGATTTGAGGTCGCTGCCAGAATCACGGGGGCAGGCGCAAAGAACATTGCCATCCTGCTCTATTCCATTCTGAAAGAGGAAAAGAAAACCAAAGGCAAGGCACGGCTGACGAGTATGCTGCGCTCTGGCAAGGAGCTGAAAGTCTTTACCGTCAGGAACGGCGACTTGCAGAAGTTCACGCAGGAAGCGAAGAAATACGGCGTACTCTACTGCGTCCTTGCAGACCGTGGGAACAAAGACCCCAATGCGGAGGTGGATGTGATTGCCCGTGCGGAGGACGCATCGAAAATCAGCCGCATCGTGGAGCGTTTCAATCTTGCTTCGGTGGATGCCGCATCCATTGTGACCGAAGCGGAAAAAAGCAGGGACGCAAAGGACGGTCAGCCAGAGCCAGACATCGGCGCAGAGGAAAAAGCCGAGAAAGAAAAGCTCATGGATGCCCTGATGGGCAAGCCCATACAGAAAGAGGAAAACGCCCCAAACCCCTCGGTGGCAAAGACAGAAAAATCCCCTCTGTCCGAGCCTATCTCCGAGCCGCAAAGGAAGTCCGCAGAGGGGGCTACTAAGCTGGCGGCGGAAAAGCCGTCTGTCAGGGAGGAACTGCGGAAAATCAGGGAGAGCCGCAAGGGGCAGGAAGCCGATGCTTCCCCGACCCCTGATAAGGAGAAACTTTCCGACAGGGCGAAGAAGCCGCCCGCAGGAAAGACGGAGCATAAGCAGCCCCAGAGGAAGAAAAGGAAACCCAAATCCAAAGAAACGAGGTAAACAGTATGAGCATTTATGATGTATTCAGCGGCGGCAGCCGCCCCTTCAACAAAGAGGAATGGGCTGCCCAGAAGCAGGCGCAGCGGCAGGAAGCCTACGCCCTTATCGACAGCACCTGCTCGGAGATGGCGGCGGGCGGCGATGCCTTCCGCCAGTACCTTGAGGTGCAGGGGCGGTTTGACCGCTACTCCGTCGCCAACGCCATTTTAGTGTCGGCGCAGATGCCCGAAGCGGCACAGCTCAAGGACTACAACGCATGGAAGCAGAGCCGTGTCTATGTGAACAAGGACGCACAGAAAATCACCATCCTTGAGCCGAGCAAGGAATATACCCGTGAGGACGGCAGCAAGGCGGTGTCCTACAACGCCAAGGCGGTCTATGACATTTCCCAGACCTCGGCAAAAGACCGCCAGCAGCCGCAGGAAGCAAAGACCATGCGGGAGCTTGTGTCGGCTCTGATTGACGCAAGCCCCGTACCGTTCCAGCCCGTCGAGAATCTGGAGCTGCCCGCCTACTATGACGGCTCGCAGCAGACCATCTTTATCCGCACGGGGCTGAATGAGGAGCAGCTTTTCGTCAGCATGGCAAAGGAGGTGTCGGCGGCGGTCTTTGACTTCAAGCATAACGAGAGCCGTGACGCTTCCGAGTTCAAAGCCTACTGCGTGGCGTATATGGTAAGCTCCCGCTACGGCGTGGATACAAGGGGCTTCGGCTTTGACACGCTCCCCAGAGAGTACGCCGAGATGGATGTGCAGGCGTTCAAGGGCGAGCTTGGCTCCATGCGTGATGTCCTCGGTGAAATCCAGTCGGATATGTATAAGAGCATGGAGAAGAACAAGCCGCCCAAGTCCAAAGAGCAGGAACGCTAATCGGAGGTGCAGCCCATGAAAGAAGAACGGTATCATATCGCACTTGACAGGTATGATAAAAACATCGTCCTCAATGCGTTGAACACGCTCCGCAACCAGCAGATACGGGAGGAACGCCCCACCGACCCCGTGGACGAGCTGATTGAAACGGTGGCTCACGCCAAGAACAAAAAGGTAAAGGTAGCACCCTGCAAGTGCCGATGCCATGAGGAACGATAATGACACCAAGACGAGCCTAATCCTTTCCGCCTGCGGCATCATCCCTGTCGTGTGGCTTGCCCTGCTGACCGCCCCTTATGTGGGCGGCGGCATCGTGGAGATAATCGGTAACCTGTCCGTGGCAATCAACAATCCGTTTCAGATAACGGTATGTGTGGACAGCGCAAAGACTGTCCTTATTTTTCTGCTTGCCTACGGCATGGGAATCGGTGTCTACTTCTCCACACGCAGGAACTACCGCAAGCGGGAGGAACACGGCTCGGCAAAATGGGGCAGCGCAGGTACGCTCAACAAGAAGTACCGAGATAAGGAACCGTCAGCCAACAAGCTCCTGACCCAGAATGTCCGCATCGGGCTTGACGGGAAAAAGCACCGCCGCAACCTGAATATCCTTGTATGCGGCGGCTCTGGTGCGGGCAAGACACGCTTTTTCTGCAAGCCCAACGCCATGCAGTGCAACACCTCGATGGTCATCTTAGACCCGAAAGGCGAAATCGTCCGAGATGTGGGCGGGCTGCTTGAGAAAAAGGGCTATGAGGTGCGTGTCCTCGACCTTATCAATATGCACAAGAGCCACTGCTACAACCCGTTCGTGTATCTTCGGAGCGACAACGATGTGCAGCGGCTTGTGACCAATTTATTCAAGGCGACCACGCCAAAGGGCGCACAGTCCCAAGACCCGTTCTGGGACACGGCGGCGAGTATGCTGCTCCTGTCCCTCGTGTTCTACCTCAAATACGAAGCGCCGCCAGACGAGCAGAATTTCCCGATGGTGATGGAGCTTTTAAGGGCGGGCGAGGTGCGGGAGGACGATGACGGCTATATCAGCCCCCTTGACGAGCTGTTCGACCGTCTGGAGATGGTAAACCCAGAGCATATCGCCCTCAAGTATTACCGTGACTACCACTCTGGCTCTGCAAAGACCTTAAAGAGCATCCAGATAACCCTTGCCGCACGGCTTGAGAAATTCAATCTGGAGAGCCTTGCAAGCCTTACCGCCACGGACGAGCTTGACCTGCCCTCTCTGGGGGAAAGGAAAGTCGCCCTGTTCGCCCTTATCCCAGACAACGACACGAGCTTCAACTTCCTTGTGTCGATTTTATACACGCAGCTATTCCAACAGCTTTTCTATCTTGCCG
>JAMPBF010000202.1 GCA_023666805.1 Bacillota bacterium | reverse complement strand
TAGGCAAAGGGGTCGTTGCTGCCGCTTTCCAGCTCCAGCAGAGAGGCGGTGTTGTATTTTAAATTGAGCCGCCTGCTCCTTAAAATGGAGAAAACCGTTGCGGCGTCGGTTGAACCGAGACAAGCGCCGATAAGCATACCCTTGGCAAGCTCGATGTTAAGCACAAAATGGCAGAAAACCCCCGTGATAAGCGCAGTCGTCACCACTCCGAGGGAGGAAAGAAGAAGGGATTTTACCGCTACGGGCTTCGCCTTGCGCCAGTTAGTGCCAAAGCCGCCGTAAAACATTATGAATATCAAGGCGGCAGTACAGCCCGTTTGCGCCATGCCGTAGTCCTCAAAGGGGATCTTGACTATCCCGTCGGAGCCGAAAAGCATGCCCACGCCGATAAACACAAGGAGCATGGGTATCCCGAATTTTCCCGAAATACGGTTGGCAAAAATGCATGCCAAAATTACCGAGGCGATCCCAAGCAATATCGCTTCCATTTTTACCCTCACGCTCCTCTTTAACAAATTACCGCAAAAATAATGCTATAAAATAATATAACATAAAATCACATTTTAAGCAAGAAAAGCGACGCACTTTAATAAATTATAGTGTAATTATCCAAAAAGAACACCGTTTTTTCGGGTTTTACTGAACTTTTTCACAAATTAAATCAAAGCTTTGCAAGAAAAACAAAAAGAACTTGCATTTTTATTAAAATAAGGCTATAATAAATAAAGGAAAAAGGGTATAAACGAATTTTTTACAGAAAACAACTGCAAAAAAGGAAGGGGTATAAATTATATGATGTACAGAGACATGAACGAAGAACAGCTTGCCGCAGAAAAAAAAGCGGTAAAGGCAAAATATGAGGAATACAAGGCTCTCGGACTTAAGCTGGATATGTCGAGAGGCAAGCCCGCACCCTCGCAGCTTGATTTGACCGACGAAATGCTGCTTCACTGCCTTGACGGCGCACATATCAGCGAAAACGGCATAGACTGCCGCAACTACGGCGTATTGGACGGTATTTACGAGGCGAAAAGGCTGTTTATGCCAATGCTCGGCGTGGGCAGATACGAGATAATAATCGGCGGCAACTCCAGCCTTTGCATGATGTACGACAATATTGCAAGAGCCATGCTTTTGGGCGTATTGGGCGGAAAAAAGCCTTGGAGCAAGTACGAGCACGTTAAGTTTTTGTGCCCCGCCCCCGGCTATGACAGACACTTTGCGATCTGCGAAAGCATGGGCATCGAGATGATAACTGTCCCCTACAAGGCTGACGGTCCCGACATGGATATGATAGAGGATCTGGTATCCAAGGACGAGGAGATCAAGGGCATATGGTGCGTGCCGATGTACTCGAATCCCACGGGAATCACCTACTCCGACGAGGTGGTAAAGCGCTTTGCAAATCTTTCGCCCAAGGCAGATGATTTCAGAATATTTTGGGATAACGCCTACTGCGTTCATCATCTTACAGACACTCCCGACACTCTTTTGAACATTTTGGAGGAATGTAAGAAGACAGGCAAGGAGAACATGGTGTACATATTCACCTCCACCTCGAAGATCAGCTTCCCCGGCGGCGGTCTGGCGGTAATGGCGGCAAGCGAGGAAAATATCAAGTATGTAAAAAGACAAATGGGCTATCAGACTATCGGCTACGACAAGCTGAACCAGCTTCGCCACGCAAGGTTTTTCAGGGACTACGAGGGAGTCCGGGAGCACATGAAGAAGCACAGGGCGATAATCGAGCCCAAATTCGAGGTGGTGCTGAACACCTTGGAAAAGGAAATAGCGCCTTTGGGAATAGGCAGCTGGCATAAGCCCAACGGCGGCTACTTTGTTTCCTTTGACGGAACGGACAACACCGCTCGGATAACCGTTGCGCTCTGCAAGGAAGCGGGAGTGGTGCTCACCGACGCAGGCGCTACCTTCCCCTACGGCAAAGACCCCAAGGACAGCAATATCAGAATTGCGCCCACCTTCCCCACAGTCGAAGAGCTGCAAAAGGCAATGGATATTTTCTGCATTTCGGCAAGACTGGCTTGCCTTTCGGTTATGACCGACTGATTTCGGGCAGCGCACTTTTACGGCGGCTGTAAAAAATTATTGCTTCTCTTAGTTAAAAAATATATTATTTTGGGAACCGTGCCCTTTGGGGTGCGGTTTCTGCTTTTTTACTGCTTTATTTTTTTGCTGCGCAATACATTTACCGTGTGCTGCAACAGCAGCTTGTCCTCCTCGTCCAAATCGGAAATATCCAAAACCTGCGAGGATTCTATCCCCAAAAGATAGTCGGCAGACACGTGAAATATTCGGGCTAATTTAATAAGTATCTCGGGGGACGGATAGCGTTCCTGCAATTCATAATATGAAACCACCGATTTTGTTACTCCCAACCGCTCCGCAAGCTGTTTTTGAGTAAGCCCCGTCTGACTGCGCAGAGCTTTAAGCCTTGTACCAAAATCAACCATTTTAATACTCCTTTTTGTTTTAGTTTAAAGCAGCGAATACTACTTAGGAAGCTTTTCAACAGACTGAGCAGAGGCAAAATTCAGCCTCTGCTCTCTTTCTATTTTCTCCCCACCAAATAATCCAAGCTGACATCATAATAATCAGCCAGCTTTATCAGCAGCCTGAGAGGAATTTCTCTTTCTCCCCTCTCATATTTGGAATAAAGGGATTGGTCGCACATCAGATATTCGGATATTTGCTTTTGCGTCAGATCTCTGTCCTCACGCATATCCTTAATTCTCAATCTCATTTTTCATCACCTGATTATATTATAACTTAGGATAATATGTCCTATTGACAAAATGGACTATTTGTCCTAAAATGGAATAAAAGGAGAATAATGGAATGAAAAGTTGCTTTTTTACAGGACACAGATCGTTTGAAATCAATGCGGAAATTTCAGCTAAGCTCAACGCCATGCTGATAGAGCTTATAAATGCGGGGGTCACAGACTTTTACGCCGGCGGGGCGCCTGGTTGGGATATGCTTTGTGAAAAAAATGTATTGGAGCTGAAGAAAATTTATCCCGCAATAAAGCTGCATCTTATTTTGCCCTGTCCGCCTTACGAACAGACCCTGAAATGGAATATGCGGCAGAAATGCGAATATAAGGCAATTCTCGAGCACGCCGACGACACGGAGATCGTTTCCGACAGATACTATGACGGCTGCATGAAAGCAAGGAACATGCGGCTTGCGGAATCGGGGGAGGTTTGCCTTTGCTATCTTCGGAAAAAGCGCAGCGGTACGGCACAAACAGTAAGCATGGCGGAAAAACGGGGACTAAAAATAATAAACCTTGCCGATGATAAATGAATATAAATTCTGATTTTATAATCTTGCATTTTCTGCTAAAATATGTTACAATATTAACATGTAAATTTTTATGCAGGCAAAAACGCCTGCGGAAAGGAAATAAATATGTTAGTATCGGCAAAAGATATGCTGGAAAAGGCTCGCGACGGCAAGTATGCGGTAGGTCAGTTCAACATTAACAACTTGGAGTGGACAAAGTCCGTTCTGCTTACCGCAGAGGAGCTGAAATCCCCTGTGATCCTCGGCGTTTCCGAGGGTGCGGGAAAATATATGTGCGGCTACAAGACCGTAGTCGGCATGGTAAAGGGCATGTTAGAGGAGCTTAAGATAACCGTTCCCGTTGCTCTTCACCTTGACCACGGCTCTTACGAGGGCGCTTTAAAGTGCATTGAGGCAGGCTTCTCCTCCGTAATGTTCGACGGCTCCCATTATCCTATCGAGGAAAATATCGCCAAAACCACCGAGCTTGTTAAGATCTGCAAGGACAAGGGTCTTTCCATTGAAGCGGAGGTCGGCTCTATCGGCGGCGAAGAGGACGGCGTTGTAGGCATGGGCGAGTGCGCCGACCCCAACGAGTGCAAGCAGATCGCAGATCTGGGCGTTACCATGTTAGCGGCGGGTATCGGCAACATTCACGGCAAATACCCCGAAAATTGGCAGGGTCTCAGCTTTGAAACCTTGGCTGCCGTTAAGGAAAAGGTAGGCGATATGCCCTTGGTTCTCCACGGCGGCACAGGCATTCCCGAGGATATGATCAAGAAGGCTATTTCCCTCGGCGTTGCCAAGATCAACGTTAACACCGAGTGCCAGCTCTCCTTTGCAGACGCTACAAGAAAATACATCGAAGCAGGCAAGGATCAGCAGGGCAAGGGCTTCGACCCCCGCAAGCTTTTGGCTCCCGGCGCAGAGGCTATCAAGGCTACCGTCAAGGAGAAAATGGAGCTGTTCGGTTCTGTGGGCAAGGCTTGATCTTCTTATACCGTTTTCGCTTTAAATAAAGTGCAAACAAGGTCTGAACAGGAAATAAACAATACCGGGGCTGTGTTGCAATGCACAGCCTTTTTCCTTATACTGTTTCCGCTTTAAAAGATAGACAAAGTCTATCTTTTAAAGTCGCCGC
>JAMPBF010000201.1 GCA_023666805.1 Bacillota bacterium | reverse complement strand
GGCAATCTGCGACCCCGGGGACGAGGTCATTGTTCCCGAACCCAGCTTCGTCTGCTACGAGCCCTTGGTAAGAATGGCGGGGGGAGTGCCCGTCATTGTGGAAACCAAGCTGGAAAACAGCTTTAAGCTCACCCCCGAGGATCTGGAGGGCAAGCTCACCGACCGAACCAAGGCGCTGGTGCTCCCCTTTCCCAACAACCCCACGGGTGCGGTCATGCACCGCAGCGACTTGGAAAAAATAGCGGATATTATCAGAGATAAGAATATTTTGGTCATTTCCGACGAGATATACAGCGAGCTCACCTACGGGGACGAGAGACACGTCTCTATCGCCGAGCTTGAGGGTATGCGGGAGCGGACGGTACTTATAAACGGATTTTCCAAGGCGTTTTCCATGACGGGCTGGAGAATGGGGTACTTTGCCGCACCGCAGGCGATTACCACGCAGATGATGAAGATACACCAGTATGCGATCATGTGCAGCCCTACCGTAAGCCAGTATGCGGCAATCGTCGCCATGACCGAATGTGACGACGAGGTGCTCCGCATGAAGGACGAATACAACGCAAGACGGCGGTTTGTGGTAAAGGGCTTTAACGATATGGGTCTGGACTGCTTTGAGCCGGAGGGGGCGTTTTACGCCTTTCCCTGCATAAGATCCACGGGACTGTCCTCACAGGAATTTTGCGCCCGTCTTTTGAGCCAAAAGCAGGTGGCTATCGTGCCGGGAGACGCCTTCGGAGAGTCGGGAGAGGGCTTTGTGCGGGTAAGCTACGCCTATTCGCTGGCTCACTTGAACACGGCGCTGGAGAGGATCAGGGAGTTTCTCGATGAGCTCAAGGGTTAATACGGTCACGGTACCCGCCTATGCCAAGATAAATTTGTTCCTTGACATTGTGGGCGTTCTGCCTAACGGCTATCATTCAATTAACACAATAATGCAGCAAATCGATCTGTGCGATACGGTTACCGTTTCCTTTGAGGAGGCTCGGGAGCGCCGCATTGAAGTTTACTGCGACGACCCCGAGATCCCCTGCGACGAAAGAAATATCGCCTTTAAAGCGGCGGAGCTGTTTATGAAAAGGGCAGGCGTTAGTGGCAGGGCGGTTATCCGCATCGAAAAGCATATTCCGATCATGGCGGGACTTGGCGGCAGCAGCACCGACGGCGGAGCTGTGCTGAAATCATTGAACGCAGTTCAAGAAAAACGCCTTACCCGTGACCGATTGGAGGAGCTTGGCGCCGAGCTTGGCGCCGACGTGCCCTTTTGCCTTAGAGGAGGAACAGCCCTTTGCGAGGGTATCGGCGAGAGAATGACCGACATTCCCACTACTGAACAATGTTCAATTATCCTTGTAAAGCCCGATTTTTCCTGCAATACGGCGGAAGCCTATAAGCTTTACGACAAAGCACCCGTAAGATCCCTCCGCAAGCCCGAAAAAACGGTAAGCGCCTTGAAGATCGGCGACACAAGGGCGGTAGGCAAGGGTCTTTACAATGTTTTTGAAGAGCTTTACGGCGATCCTCGTATAAAGAGGATAAAAGAGGAGCTTATTTCCTTGGGAGCCTTGGGCGCTTCCTTAAGCGGCAGCGGCAGCGCCGTGTTCGGGATCTTTGCGGACGAGTCGGCGGCTGTCGGCGCTTCAGGCAGGCTTTCCTACCCGTTTGTCAGGGTGTGCAGGGGGATCCGCCGATCCGATCCCGTCGGCTAAGATCCGTATTTTCACAGTGTTAAGCGCCTTGGGTCGGCTCGAAGGTCTTTAAGGTTTTTTTGACTATTTTGTTCGATTGCTCTTGAAAAAAAAGATAAAGTATGCTACAATAATAAAGTATGCTACAGTAAAGTGTAATTCGTATAAGCGGCAAGGAGGATTTCGATGATCACAATTCGCAATCATGTAGGTCAGATCGATATTTCGCGGCAGTTTTTTGCTCAGCTTATAGGCGGAACTCTGACCGACTGCTTCGGGGTGGCGGACACCAACGCCTGCACGCCGAGACAGACCGTTTTGGCTTCCCTGCCTTTTGTCAGCAAGAAAAAATTCATAGATAAGGGCGTTGCCGTAAGGTCGGTAAAGGGAAAGCTGCAAGTGGATCTTCACATCACCGTGGCTTACGGGCTTAACATTTCCTCGGTGGTACGCAGCATACAGCATAAAATCGCTTATGTGATACAGGACGAGACCGATATTGAGGTGGAAAGCGTAAACGTCTTTGTGGACGGAATCAAATCATAATTTAAGGAGTGCGGCTTTGAATATCAGCGGTAAAATGCTCCGAGACGCAATTATTTCGGGAGCGAACAATATAATCAACAACAGAAACATGGTGGACGAGCTGAACGTGTTCCCCGTTCCCGACGGCGACACGGGCACAAATATGTCCATGACGATAAAAAACGCCGTCGCAGAGCTTAAGATGATGACCGACGACGTTACGGTAGGCGCTGTGGCAAAGACTACCGCTTCCGCAATGCTGAGAGGCGCAAGAGGCAATTCCGGCGTTATTCTTTCTCTGCTGTTCAGAGGGCTTTCCAAGGGCTTAAAGGACAAAACCGAGGCGGGAGGACAGGACATAGCCAAGGCTCTGGGAATGGGCGTTGAAGCGGCCTATAAGTCCGTCATGAAGCCCACCGAGGGCACTATTCTCACCGTGGCGAGAGAAAGCTCCGAGGCTGCTTCCAAAAAAGCGGTGGAGACAGACGAGCCGTTGGAGATTTTCAGAACCGTCACCGAGGCGGCAAGGGAATCCTTGGACAAAACCCCCGAGCTGCTTCCCGTGCTTAAAAAGGCGGGAGTTGTAGATGCGGGCGGAATGGGCTATTTGGTCATAATGGAGGGCATGCTGAAGGTCATCGAGGGCGGAAAGCCCATCGAAGCCGAGGAAAACGAGGACGCTCCCAAAGAGCCCGTTATCACCAATGCGGCAGGCAGCGTGGAGGCGGACATCGAATTTACCTACTGCACCGAATTTTTGATAAGAAAAAGGCAGGACAGCAAGGATATAAATGGGCTTAAGGCTTATTTGGAATCTATAGGCGACTGCGTTGTGGTGGTGGAGGACGAGGACATCGTCAAGGTACATCTTCACACCGAGCACCCGGGCAAGGCTCTCGAGCACGGTATTTTGTTCGGTTCTCTTTTCAATCTCAAGATCGAGAACATGAAGGAGCAGCACAAGACCCAAGAGAAAAAGGTGGAAATGGCAAAGAAGAAGCAGGTACAGCCCGTAAAGCCCGAAAAGGACTTCGGCTTTGTATCCGTTGTAAACGGCGCAGGCTTGGAGGCTATCTTTACCGATTTGGGCGTTGACAGCATTGTAAGAGGCGGTCAGACCTCCAATCCCTCCACCGAGGACATTGCGGCGGCTATTATGGCAACTCCCGCAAGAAACGTGTTTGTTTTGCCCAACAACAAGAATATTATCATGGCTGCGGAACAGGCGACAAAGCTGATAAACGACCGCAAGGTCATTGTTTTGCAGTCCAGGACAGTCCCGCAGGGCATTTCCGCCATGATCGCATTTGATTCCGCTGCGGACGTCAACGAAAACAGCGTCAATATGACGGCGGCTTTGGATAACGTAGGCACAGGCTCGGTCACCTTTGCGGTCAGAGACAGCGACTTTGACGACAGGAAGATCAAAAAGGGCGATATCTTGGCTATGGAAAACGGCAAGCTGACCTTTGTGGAAAGGGATGTTACCAAGGCGCTGATAAAAATCACCAAGAAGCTTATAAAGGGAGATTCCTCCTACGTTACCGTGATTTACGGCTCGGACGTTACCGACGATGCGGCGGAGGAGGCCTTCAGGCTTCTGAAATCCAAGCTGGACGATGATTTAGAGGTGGTGCTCGTCAACGGAGGACAGCCTATTTATTACTATATCGTGTCGGTGGAATAAACTTATGCGAACAAAGAGACATTAATACGAAAAAGGGCGCTTAAATACACATTCATCGGGAGAAAAAAACATGAAAAACTTCAGCAATTATACAGCGGAAAAGTATGCGGGAAAGGCTTATCAAAAAGTGGAGGAGGGTATCTACAAAACAAAAAGCCCCTATGGCGATTATGCAATTTACGTGACCTCCCTTTCTTTTGAATTGGAGCCCGAATGCTACGGAGAGGAAAACGGCTCTCCCGAACATATCCCCCAGACTCCTCTTGAAGACCTTTTGGACGAATTTAATTTATATGTCACGGATTTTTACGAGGAATTAAATCAAAAGAGCGAAAAGCTGTGCTATCAGGAATTCGGGTCACCTGAGCTGTCCGATATTCGGGATTTAAGAACCGTTATGGGAAAAAGATTTTATGCGGTTACCTATGAGAAGGACGGAAAAGAATATTACCGTGTTGTGATGGAGTAAAACGAAAAGAGCTTCCCGAGGAATTAAAGAATATCCGATCAAGGCGCTCGGCGCATTAATAAAGCTATATTATTTATGCTTACGGGCGGGGATTGTCTCCGCCCGCCTGCTTTGTCTGTTTTTTAAGCGGAAACAACATAATACCGGTATTTGGAAAGATGATTAAGAACGATTTTGAGATCACAAAAT
>JAMPBF010000200.1 GCA_023666805.1 Bacillota bacterium | reverse complement strand
TGTTCCTGCCGACAGAGGAAGTGTCCGCACACTTCAAGGATGTGCAGTTTACGCTTCCTTACAGTTGGAATCTCAAAAAGCAGATATACACGGGGACGCTGTCCGAACGGCTGTCGGATACGAAGTATAAAACGGAAATCTCTAAGGTAGTAAAGGCGGTGATAGCGTGAAGATGAAGATTGACTTAAATCCGAAGCGACTCTGCTTCACGCCTCAAATATGCCTGTCGGCATATTTGCAAAGTTTGGAGGTGAAGTAAAGTGCCGAGAGAAATCAGCTTTGTTCCGCTTTTGCATAAGGTGCAGCAATATATTTCGGAACACTATGCCGCCTCACTTTCGGACTCCTCCAAATGCGGGCAGCTTCGCTCATATATCGAGAAATACCTCTACGATAACGGCTATACGGTAGAAGGATTGTCCTTTCGTGAACTCTCCGAGAAGCTGTACAGCGAGATGGCAGAATACTCCGTGCTAACCAAATACCTCGGCAGAGATGAGATCGAGGAAGTGAACATCAACGGCTGGGACGATATCGCCGTCACTTATACGGACGGACATATCGAGAAAGCAACCGAGCATTTCTATAGTCCCCAACACGCCGTTGATATTGTAAAAAGACTACTCCATCACAGCGGCATGATCATCGACAACGCAACGCCGATGTCGCAGGGACATCTCCCCGGCAACACCCGAATTACTGCGTTAAAAGAGCCGATTGTGGATGAAGATCGAGGAATCAGCGTGTCCATTCGACTGCTGCATCCCTCCCGTGTCAACCGTGAGCAGCTCGTCAAGGGCGGTAACGCCACACAGAAGATGATCGACTTCCTCTGTATGTGCTTGCGCTACGGCGTGTCCTTTGTGGTGGCGGGAGCGACTTCATCGGGAAAGACCACACTGCTTAATGCCTTGCTCACCTCAATCCCCGACAATAAGCGTATTTTTACCATCGAGTCCGGTTCCCGTGAGCTGTCCCTCGTCAGAATCCGTGACGGCAAAGTCATGAACAATGTGGTGCATACGCTCTCCCGACCGTCCGACAACGAAGCATACGATATCACCCAAGAGGATTTGGTGGTGGCGTCGCTGCGCTTCAATCCCGATATTGTTGTCATTGGCGAGATGCGCGATGTCGAAGCCTATTCTGCAGTAGAAGCGTCATTGACAGGTCACACCGTCGTGTCCATCGTCCATGCCTCTGCCGCAGATGCAGCGCACATGAGATTGGCGCTCCTTTGTCAGAAACGCTTTCCCATAGACTTCTCCACCTCGCTTATGCAGGCAGGACAGGCATTTCCGCTTGTGGTGTATGCGCATAAATTGGAGGACAATTCCCGAAAGATCATGGATATCTCGGAGTGCGTGATCGCAAGTGACGGAAGCAGATCGTACCGCACACTCTTCCGCTATGTCATTACGAAAAACGAAATCCGAAACGGCAAGTTCACCGTAGAAGGACACTTCGAGCAGCCGGAGCTGATGAGCGATAACCTCAAAGCGAAGCTCCTGCAGTTCGGTGTTCCAATCGATGAGCTTAACAAATTTTTACGGAAAGGGGCTGAATACGCTTGATTTGTTCTATCATAGCATCCATGCTGCTCATTGTCGCTATCGCCATGCTTATGGATCTGTCTCCCGAACGGGTAACTGATGATTTAATGAAACTCATCACTCCAAAAGACAGCCTTCGTGACGAAGCAAGGGCGATCCGAGGCAATAAGAAAAAGCACGGCATCTACAAAACGCTGATGAAGATGAAAACAGCGCTTGCGGTTACGGGAAAATCAAAGCAATTCTCGCTTGTATGCTTTCTTTCCATCGTGCTGTTCGCCGCAGGAGCAATCTTGTCGGTACTCATAAACAATCTGTTCCTGCTCCCCGTTCTGTCGGTCGCTTTTGCGCTGATTCCGTTTTTCTATACTACAAACACGCTGTCCTATTACGACAAGCGCACCAAAGAGGAACTGGAAACCACGCTGTCCATCGTGACCACATCCTATGTTCGCAGTGACGATATCGTGTCGGCGGTCAGAGAGAATTTGCAGTATATCAAGCCGCCGCTTCGTGAGGTTTTTGAAGCCTTTACGGGAGACGCCACCGCCGTATCCTCAAATATCAAGCGAGCATTGTTCAATCTTAAAGAAAAGGTAGACGATGAGATTTTCCGTGAATGGTGCGATACGCTGATACAGTGTCAGGATGACCGAACGCTGAAGGATACCTTGCAGCCTGTGGTTTCCAAGCTCACCGATGTGCGTATCGTCAACAGCGAATTAAAGACTATGATGTCATCCGTCCGAAATGAATATTGGATGATGGTCGCCCTTGTGGTCGGCAACATTCCATTGCTATACCTTTTGAGCAAGGAATGGTTTGAAACGCTCATGTATTCCACGCCCGGAAAAGCGGTACTCGGCATCTGCGGTACGGTCATTCTCATTACGGCTCTGTTTATGATGAAGTTTACAAAGCCGATTCAATATAAGAGATAGGAGGTTTTCGAAATATGTTACAAGCAATCATCGGCATCCTTGTCGGCGTGGGATTATTCTATGTCCTTGCAGACATCTATGCCGTACCCTTTTGCAAAACCTCCAAAGCCGTGGAATCGCTGTCCAAACAGCAGAAAGAAAAGACATCGGGGCTGGATGTATGGCTGAAAGGCCTTGCAACATGGCTCTCGAAAAGATTACGGCTCAACGAATTCAAACGGGCGCAGCTTGAAGCGGATCTAAAAACGGCGCAGATGGACATCTCGCCCGAAATGTTCAAAGCGAACGCCATCGTCAAGGCTCTGCTTGTGGGAGTGTTTGCGATCCCCATGCTCTTCATTCTGCCTCTGCTTTGCCCGGTGGTGCTGTTCCTTGCCGTATTCCTGTACGGACGGGAGGTCAAATCGGTCAGTGCGAGAATCAAATCCAAGCGGGAGAAGATCGAATACGAGCTGCCGAGATTGGTGTTCACCATTGAAAAGACGCTGAAACACAACCGAGATGTACTGTATATGCTCGAAAGTTACGCAGAGAATGCAGGCAGTGAGATGAAGCACGAACTGAGCATCACCGCCGCCGATATGCGGTCGGGCAACTACGAGGCGGCGATCACTCGCCTTGAAAGCAGAGTAGGCTCGTCACAGATGAGCGATGTCTGCCGTGGGCTGATCGGAATTCTTCGAGGCGACGATACCGAAATGTATTGGGCTTCGCTGTCCATCAAGTTCAGCGATATCCAAAGACAGCAGCTTCGCCTGCAAGCACAGAAGATACCGAGAAAGGTCAAGCGACTCTCTATGTGCTTGCTCATGTGTTTTATGCTGATTTATGTGGTGGTTATTCTGCAACAAATAATGACGAGCCTCGGCGTTTTATTCAGCTAAGGGGGTGGCGATATTGGAAAGACTTTTGAAAAACAAGAAAGGCGAAGGATATATCGACATCTGCGTCGGCGTGATCGTGTTCGTCATGGTGCTGGTGATCGCCATCAATATATTCAGCTTTGTGACGCTCCGCATTGAGATGGATCAGATCGCCGACGAGCTGATCGAAGCGGCAACCTATTCGGGCTGCTTCGGTACGGATTTTCAGAATCGTGATTATGATATGCTGACCGAATACTTCTATTACGACATCGATTACGATGCGGACAAATACTTTAATTCCACCTACGGGCGAGTGCAGCTCGGAGGTAAAATGTGGGTAGAGATATCGGTGCATACCTATGTCAAGGGTCTCGGCGTATTTAAGATACCCGTTACGCTGACCGTTCACAAATCGGGGCTGTCGGAAAAGTATTGGAAGTAAAGGCGGTGAAACTATGCGAGCATTGAAAAACAGACGCGGTGAAGGATATATCACGATATGCATTGCCGTGGTGATCCTTTGTATGCTGATCTCAATTTTCGTCACCTTTGCTTCGGCGGTGAACATTGTCAGGCAAACCGAACGCAATTCCCGTGTGGTGCTGGACAGCTTTGTGATGAAGAATTCCATCGTGATCTACAATTCCATCAAGCAAGGAAACGATGTGACCGCTTCGCTGAACCAAAGCGAATATATTTCAGATTTTTCTTCCTTCAACTCTCTGGACATTCGGGGAAATATGCTGTATAGTTACGACGAGGACGGCAACGAACAGTATCGGCTCACCAAACCGACCGTCACCTTCATTCAGGATAAGCACCTCAAGGTGCAGGCACAGTATACGATCCGAATCCCGATGTACTTCGCAGGAATCAAGGTGTCGGAAGCAGTGATCCCGATAACAGTAGTCTCACGGTTCGATGAAAAATTTCAACAGGCAGAAAGGAAGAAACATGATGAAACTCAAAGCAAAGCTCACTAAAAAGCAATGGTTAATGGTAGGAGGTGCAGCCGCAGCGGTGGTACTGCTCGCAGTTATCCTGTGCATAGCACTGATACCAAACAAAGCGCAACAGACTCCTTCCGAAACCGAGACGAATACCGAAAGCACGGTCAATGTCTCGGATATTCAAGTGGAAGCTCCCGAAACAACGGATGATACCACAGCCGACACCACCTCGGACGGAGATGCGACCGTCGAAACGCTCCCCGACGGAGTCAGCATCGTAACGCCGGACGAAAAAACGGAAAGTAACACCTC
>JAMPBF010000001.1 GCA_023666805.1 Bacillota bacterium | reverse complement strand
GAAAGAGCCGAGCTGTCGGCAATGGGCTGGTTTTCACCGTTTGACTGTGTAATTTCGGTTTGTCCCGTCTCTGCCCCGCAGGAGGTCAAAAATAAAGCTGCCGCTGCGAGAGCCGTCGTACATCCTAAAATTTTCTTGAACATAGAAATTCGCTCCTTTGCAATGTTTACACATAATGAATAGTGAATACAAATACGTCTTTATTATAACACTTTTATTTTTGGATTTCAATATTTTTTTTAAAAAAATATGCGGGAAATTGGCTGTACAAAACAATTTCCCGCACTTTATACTAATAATTATTTAAATTGCGAACTATTTAAATTGCGGATAAGATCCACACAATGCGGAGACTATTGACAACAATATAAAAAAAGGTATAATATAAATAATGCCAATTTCGGTTTTAAATAATGGTTATTAGCATAAGAAATAAAAAGGGGGGGAAAATCGGTGGCAAGTCATGAGGAGCTGATACGCTCGGGATCCTTCGATTCAAAGTTTAAAAATGCCTTGAGAGATTATTACAGCTACGGCTTTATGAGCTTCGGCGAGCTGGGTAAGGCTCTTTCCAAGGACGAAAAAAAATCCGCCTCCGCCACCACTCTTAACGAGGATTGGACAAGGCTGAATAATATTTTGGGGGATTATTTCAAGTGGTCCGCCGACAAAAGCACCTCTCTTTTTGCCAGCACGGATTCAAGACTGCTTTACGAAAATCCCTTTCACAGAATTTACCGTTTTTGCCGCTACAATGCCAACGATCCCGTGGCCTTTTTTAATATTGTCTTTGCCCTAAGCGGCAAAATGCGCCTTAAGGACGGCACGGACAGCTTAGAGCTTCCCGAAACCGTGGATTATGAGGATTTCAGCCGATTGGAGGAGGATATAAAGCAGAATAATCCCCTGCTGTCCTCTCAGCTTCGGTGCTTTTATTCGGATAATAAGGATAATCTCTTCAGCGGCGATAATAACGCCATAAACGCCAAGCTGAAGGAGCTGGCAAGCATGGGGCTTGTAGAGGACAGGGCTGAAAGATCCGGCAAACGGACAAATCACCGCTGGGGTCTTTCGGGGCTTTATCTGTCGGATATAATCGACAGCGGCAAAGAAGCCGATCGGGATTTTTTTGAACACTTTACCGCCGCACTTGAATTTTTCACGAAATATCATTTTTTGGGCGAAGTAGGCGGATTCGTATTATCCCGCCTTAAAGCGCCGCCCCAAAGGATATTCAGAGTAAAGCACGAATATTTTGCAGCCGCCTTGAACGACTGTAATCTTTTCGAGCTTTTAAACGCCATAGAAAATAAAAGGTGGATAAAGATCAGCTACCGCAACGGCTTGTCGGGTGTATCGACAAGGCTGATATGCTTTCCCATGGAGATAAGGATAAGTTCTGTAAACGGCAGGGAGTATCTGACCTTTTACGAGCCCTTTGTCCGCAACTATTCCAATTTAAGGCTGGAATTTGTGGATTCGGTGGAATATATCCGAGAGAACACCATAGAGTGGAACGGCAGAACCGTCTCGGCAGACGATGAGTCTGTGCAGTCCGATCTCGAGAAGGCGAAAGAGCTGATCCGTCACTCTTGGGGAGCCGCCACCTTAGGCGCAGACAGCTTAAACGACAACATTCCCCTTTGCAGAGTGTCCTTTAAAATAAAGTACGACCCTAAGTCCGAGGGCTTCATTCCCGACCGCCTGAACAGAGAAAAGCGGCAGGGCGCCGTAAAAAAGAAGTCGGGACAGCTTGACTTTTCCGTAAAGGTATTAAACAGCACCGAGCTTCAGCCTTGGGTCAGAAGCTTTTATTCAAGACTTTACGATTACAGGGAGGATTCGGATTTTTCCGTAAGGGAGGATGTGGAGACGATAATAAGCCAAATGGAAAATCCGCATCTTTACTATGAAAAGCCCAAAAAGCGCATGGCAAAGTCTTGGTCAATTCCCGCCGACTGTAAGTATAAAACCGAACCCAAGCCCGCCTACAGTCTGCTTTTTAACGAGATCTTCGGAATTTATTACACCCTTATAGGCGAAATTTTGATGAATATCTATTCGGACGGGTCGGGAAAGCAGGGCTTTACTGCGGAACAGCTCGACGCTGTTATAAAAAGCGTTCTGAAAGCTCACAGAGGCGAAATGGGAGTATGGACCGAGGCAAATCTGCGCAGAGAAATAAAGCCCCTGCTTCAGTCGGAGCAGCATGCGTTTATGAGAACCGGCGAGATCGCCAAAAGCAGCGGCAGTGAAGAAATTTGGTATAAGAAAGCCCCTCGGTATCTCTCCGACAAGTCGGGGACGGTATTGGAGAAAGCCTTCCGCCCCAAGTATTCCGCCGAGTATTCCTCCTTCGGCACGGATATATGCCCCCTGACAGGGGTAGAGGCAAGATGGCTTCTCACGGTTTTGAACGACCCTAAAGCCGATTTGTTTTTGACGGCAAAGGAAAAAGAGGCTGTAGCCCGCTGTATAAGCGCCTTCGGCTACTCCTCCTTTAAAGCCGACGCCGTGAAATATTTTGACCGATATTATAAGGAGACGGATTTTAAAAAGGAAAGAGGGCTTCTTACCGCCGTAATTTTTGCGATAAAAAATCACAGAGTGATAGAAGCAAGCTACATATCCAAGCGGGGAAACAAGGTCGTGGGCAGCTTTAAGCCCTTGACCGTAGAGTATTCAAAGAGAGACGACGTTTTCAGGATATTTGCTTTGTCCTGCGGCAGCGGTGCTGTTTTCACCATGATCCTAAACGGCATACAGGAAATGTCAGTAACGGACAATGTCTTTGATTTCAAAAAGGCAATGTCAGAGCTTGACGGCTTCTTTGCCCAAAATAAATCGGAAATAACCGTCGAATTTTATGACAGGCGCAACCTTACCGACCGTATCCTGTCGGAATTTTCTCCTTGGGAGAAGCAGTGCCTTTATAATAAGGAAAGCGAGCTTTATTCCTTAACCGTAAGCTATCAAAAAACGGACGAGCTTGAAATGGTGATAAGGCTCATGGGCTACGGCAACGAGATCGTCATAAAGGATCAAAACCACCCGATAGCTTTAGAGATAAAAAGACGCTTATATAGGCAAAGAGAAATACTTGCTTTCTCTGACGGAAATTGATTTCTCCCGACCTGTATTTACGGGTCGGGATTTTTCGACTTTTTCTTCGGATAAAAAATTGCCTTTTGGGGAAAATTTTGGTAGAATGATAAAGCTGAAAAAATCCCTTGTATTTTCCTCAAGGTACACCGAGCGATTTTCGACTTTTTCTTCGGATAAAAAATTGCCTTTTGGGGAAAATTTTGGTAGAATGATAAAGTCGAAAATTTCCCTTGCATTTTCCTCAAGATCCACCGAGCGATTTTCGACTTTTTCTTCGGATAAAAAATTGCGTTTTGAGGGAATTTTTGGTAGAATGATAAAGTCGGGATTTCGACCGCTCGGTTAACGTGCCGTCGGCCGGCGGAAAATTTACAAAGGAGGGCTTAAACAATGCAATTTCAAGTAAAAAGCAGCGGAGGGATCAGCTTAGTGCCTCTTGAAACAAGACTTTTAGCCGAGAGAAAGGTTTTTATCGAGGGAGAGATAAACGCCGAGTCCGCCTGCGGCTTCATTAAGCAGATAATGCTTTTAAACAGCGAAAACGACAAGGCGCCCATCGACATACTTATCAACTCTCCCGGCGGAGAGATCAACTCGGGACTTATGATGTACGATGTGATACAGTCCTGCAAAGCTCCCCTGAGAACCTTCTGCATCGGCAGAGCCTACAGCATGGGCGCAGTCCTCTTTGCCTGCGGAAACAACGGGCGCTATATGCTTCCCCACAGCGAGCTTATGATCCATGAGCCTCTCTTGGGCAATCACATTTCGGGCAGCAGCTCCTCCGTCAAGTCCATTTCCGACAGCCTTTTGGAAACAAAAAGCAAGATGAACAAAATTCTCGCCAAGCACACAGGGAAAACCGAGGAGGAAATAGAGGAGGCAACAAGCTTCGACCACTATTTCAGTCCCGAGGAAAGCGTGGAGTTCGGACTTTGCGACGAGGTGGTGGGCTTTGACCGCCTGCTGAGTACAAATTGAGTACATAATAATATAATAATCGGTACGTATTCTCACTGCAAAAGCTGATTTGAGCTTTTTTGCAGCGGCGGAAATTTTGAATAATCAGGTAATGATGCCTGCCTTTTATAAGGGACAGGTAAACAAAATACAGGAAGAAGAACGTTTATTGATCGAAAGGAAAGGTGTTAATATGAGAGCAGATAACAGAATTTTAGGCGAAGGCGTAGTTTATTCCACCGACTGCAAAAAAACAGGCTTAAACAATAACATTATAGTAAGCGGCACCAGCGGCTGCGGCAAAACGATGTCCGTGGCTGAGCCCCTGCTTTTGAACACATACAGCACCAATCTCGTTGTTACCGTTACCAAAAGAAGATTGGTCGACAAGTATGCCCCCATGTTTAAGGAGCGCTGCTACAGAGTTTTGGATTTAAACTTTGTAAATCCCAAGCAAAGCAATGTTTCCTTTGATCCCTTAAGATACGTTAAGGGCTTTTCCGACATTACCTTTTTGGCAAAGGCGATTGTAAGCTCCAACCCCAGAAAGGAGCACTCCAACGCCGATCCCTACTGGGAGGAGAGCGCTATTTCCATGCTGTCCGCCGAGATTGCCCTTGCAATGATGGTGGAGGGAAAGAAGGCTACCCTTGCCAATGTTTTGGATATGCACGAAAACCTTACCTTTAAGGAGAGCGATGAGCTGATTTCCACCAGCTTGGACGATTGGTTTGAGGAATACGCAGACCACAAGCTGGGAAAATTCGCAATAAACAACTGGAAGACCTTTAAGCAGCTCCCTCTGAGGACAGCCAGCTGTATTTTCGGCACGCTGAATACAGCCCTAAGTGCGATTTTCAGCCCCGAGCTTAAGGAAATGATCCGCAGCAGTGCCAATATAAATTTTGAGAAGCTGGCAAGTGAGAAAACTATCCTTTTCGTTTCCACCTCTGCCGTAAATCCTGCATTAAACTGCTTCGTAAACATGTTTTACTCCCAGCTTTTCAAGAGCCTCTTTGAGTTCGGGGAAAAGCAGCCCGACGGCAGACTGCCCATTCCCGTTCATGTTCTCTGTGACGATTTCGCCACAGGCAGCCGCATAATGAATTTCCCCGAATATATCAGCATATTCCGCGAAAAGGACATTTCCGTTACCCTGCTGATCCAGTCCGAGTCCCAGCTTCAGGGCATGTACGGCTGTGATAATGCCACGACCATTATCAACAACTGCGATACATATCTCTACATGGGAGGCATGGATCTGACCACGGGCCGCAGCATAAGCGCAAGGATGAATATACCTCTTGACGAGGTGCTGTACATGCCCATAGGACAGCTTTTCATCTTCCGCAGAGGACAAAAGCCCATAGTCACCACCCGCTACAATGTGGAGGAAAACGCAACCTATCAAAAGGTCACCCGCCGATATGAGGCAAGCATATCAAGGTGCGGCAGCTTGAGAGAGGCTTCATAAAGGAAAAAGCCACCGAATTTCAACGGTGGCTTTTATAATGTTCAAATGTTATTGCGAAATGCCGTCTGTGCCGTCAGCCTCTGTCGGATCGGTCAAATCAGGCTCTTTAAAGGCAGCGTTATCCGCAGCTTGACCTTCGCCGCCGTTCTCCTGCTTTTTATCCTGCTCCGAGCTTTCGTCGGCGCCGCCTTGATCGGGTTCGCCGCCGTTCGGCGAATCGGATCCGCCTGCTTCGGCAGCGGTTTCTTGATCCTCGGTGTCGGTTTTATCCGTATCTCCGTTTTCGGGATTTTGAGGATTGTCGCTGCCACTCGCTTCGGGATCTCCTTCCTCCGTGCTGTCCACTGCGGGATTGCCTTCCTCCGTGCCGTCCGCTTCGGGATCTCCCTCCTCGGCTTCGTTATCCTCGGCGTTGCCTTTGTTTTCGGTGCTCTCGGGCACGGCGGTAAACAAAAGATTTATGTTGACGCTGTCGGTTTCAGCCAGCTTGCTCCAGCTTAAGATGGGATTTAAAGCCATATCGCCGCAGATCTTTACGTTTGCTCTTGTTCCCTCCTCATTCTCGGAGGCGGGGATCGTAAACAGCTCTCTTGTAACGGTCTCCTTTCCCAAAAGCATTTGACGGGAATTATCGGCGTCAAAGCCTTGTGAATAAAGACCCGTTCCAAAGGGATCGACTTCGTAAGCCTGCTCCAAATAAAGCAGTATCGTGTTGTTGCGGTCATCGGGATTTATAGGCGCTGTCGCAAAATCAATGCTGCGGCTCTCATAAGAAAATTCCATTCCGTCGGAATCTGTGACCGTGGAAACGGCGTCTACCGAACCCGATACAATGATCTTGACCTGAGTATTGCTCTTGTTGATGAATTTAAGCTCGGGGGAAACCACCGTATCCGTAATGCCGCTGACGTCGTTTTCTATGATCTCGCCTCCGGCCGCTGCCGCACTTTCCGAAAGCTTCATTTTATAGGGATTTAAAATGACCTTTGCATTTGCGGGCCACACAATGTCGATCACCTCGTCGGAGATCTCCACCTCCTCGGGTGCTCCGTTTTCCTTGTCCTCATCGGACTTTTCCTCATTTAAAGCCCATTTTGCAAAGAAGAGCTTATCTCCGAACTCCTCCTCCGAAACCTCTGTCAGCGGATCTCCCGAAAATTCTCCGTCCGTATACCAGCCGATAAAGCTGAAGCCTTCCTTTTCGGGTATCGGCAGCGTTGTATTATCACCGTAGGTGTAGGAGCTCGGCCATTCCTGCTCCGCTATGGTTCCGCCGTCTAAGTCGAGCGTGATGTCAAAGCTCTTGGGAACGGCGTTAAATTTCGCCTCGTATACGTTAAAGTCGTAGGCGGGAGCTATTTCGGGGCTCCAACCCGCAAATTCGTAGTCGTATTTGTCGTCCGAAGCCTTGACGGGCGTGCCCTTGGGATATTGGGGAATTTCTCCCTCGTATACGACCACCACGGAAATACTGCCGTCCACTCTGAATATGACGGAATATTCTTTAGCGTCGTTTTCGACCCATTTTGCGTAATAAATTTTATTTCCCGCAGAATCGGCGGGGATTTTATAAACGGCGGAATCCGAAAGATCCTCGTTTTCGTACCAGCCCATAAACTTGAAGCCTTCCTTAACGGGTACGGGCAGCACGTCCTGGCTTCCGTAGACGTAGCTGTCACGGATATTGTCCTCGGGGTCAAATTCGCCGCCGTTAAGAACAAATTCCAAGCCGTATTCGTCGGTGCTCCACTGTGCGTACAGAACGATGTCTCCGCTTTCCCCGGGACCTATCTCGGTAAGGATCTCGTCGTCCAAATCAGGACTTCTGTGCCAGCCGACAAAGCTGTAGCCAACTGCCTCGGGAATCGGGAGCAGGGTCGTCTCTCCGTAAACGTAGCGCTTGTATTTTTCGCTGATATGAGTGTTTACGCCCCTTGTATCAAACAAAATATTATATACCTTTGAGGAGGTCACTTCAATTTCGCAGGAAGCGAAAATGCTTTGATCGGTGTGAGCCGCCGCCGTTATTGTCACGGCGCCCACTCGGTGAGCGCTTACCCTTCCGTCTCCGTCCACCGATGCGATGTCGGGGTCGCTGCTGCTCCAAATGATCTTTTCATGATAATTTTCGGGAAGAATTACGGGGGCAAGGGCGATTTCCGTGTTTATCTCCATTGCGGCGTCTTCAAGATAAATTTCCGTTATCTTGACCAGCTCCGACTTAAGCCTCAAAGCGTCCGCTTCTTGCTCTAAAATGTAATACTCCTGCTCTACCGCAAATTTGTCCTTGTTTTCCTCGCTGACGCCTGCAATAACGTATTTACCGTCGATCTCGGCGTTAAATATCTCGCCGCTGTCAGGCAAAGCGATATTCAGAACCCTTCCCGTATAGATTTTCTCGCCGTTTTCCCTGCAATGTGCATGTAAAACGGTATTGTCCGCAGTTTCCGAGGGAATGATGCAAATATCTCCCGCTAAAGCAGGCTCTCCGTACAAATATACCCTTGCGTTTTCGTTAAGTATGTTAAGCGCCGAAGAATCGCCCGCCAGCACTGCGTTATTGCAAATGTCTATCTCGACGTTTTTATCGGACAAAGCCGCTGCGGCGTTTTCGCCTGTGATAAGGCCGCCGCTTATAACTGCGCTGCCGCCGATAATATTAACGCCGTTTAAGATCCTGCCGCCGCTGACGGTAAGCTGTCCGCCGTCAAATTCAATGCCGCCGTTTACGGCGCCGTCGTTGATCCTCAGATCTCCCCTTGCGCAGACGGCAATGGGGGAATCATCGCAGGCTGTGATCGTACCGCCGTATATATTGACCGTTGAACCCTCTCCGCTTACGATACATACCTCGCCCTCCGTTTCAAGAGCGCCGCCGTACAGGTTCAGTTCACCGCTGCTCTCGTTTGAAATGAGAACAGGGTCAGAGATGATTTCGCCGTCCTTACCGTCGGGCTGGGGGTCGGTGCTGTCCGAATCGGTATCGTCGCCGTTATCCTTATTGCTGTTATTCCCGCCGTCCTCGCTGTCTTCGCCGTCTTCGATGTCTTCGCTGTCTTCGATCAAGACGCCGGTCTCGGGCTCAGCCTTAAACAAGGAGCTGAAGCTGCGGATATGTAAAGCGAGATTTTCTTCGGGCAAAGGCTCGGCGGTTTCCCGTTCGCTGTCCTCTGCCGCCGACGGCTCTTCCTGTAAGCCGTCCCCGCCGTTTTCCGCATCGGCGGTCAAAGCCGTGCTTGTATTTTCCGCAGGCTCTTCGGCCTGCCCGTTATCGCTTTCCTCGGTATCGAAGTCTTCGCTTGCTTTCGGTTCCTCCGTCGATTCGGCACTGCTTTCCGCAGGCTCTTCTTCGCCGCTTGCGGCTGTGACGGGATCGGTCTCTGCGGTCTCCTCGGGCTGCTCCTCCTCGGGAGAAGCGGTTGGCTCCGCCTCCGTTTCCTCCGGAACGGCGGCGGATCCCTCGGCGGCGGTTTCCTCTGAAGCGTCGGGAGCTTGGGCTTCGGTGTTATCCTCGGCAGACGTGCTGTCGGGCAGATCGGTAATTTCTCCGTCGGAGGTGCTTTCGGGTGCTTCGGCTTCCTCGGGCGCCGTTGCGGTCTCCGCAGGAGCTTCCTCCCGATCTTCACCGTCTCCGCAAAGCTGTGTGATGATTTTTCCGCCGCTTTCCTCGGCGTATATGTTCAAATCGGCTTCGCCCACAAGAAAGAAGCCGTAGGTCTTTTCCTCACGGTGATCCTTATCGGGAGCAATTTTAAAAACAATATTATGACCGTTTAAGCAAAGATTCAGGTCGTCAGTAACGATTATCGAATGATGCAGCGTAACGTCGCTTTCCAGCAAATAGCTTCCCGACGAGGGCAGCTCGTTGGGATCGTCCCAGCTGTCAAACTCGCTGTGCTGCCAATGTATGATCTGAGCGTCAACGGCAGGCGACGGCATGGCAGCCGTTAACCCGGCGGTGAACGCCGCTGCCGTAACTATCGATACAAGCTTTTTAGTTAAAGTTTTCATTTAATTTCTCCCTTCCGAAAATGCCCGAAGCAAGGCAGATTCAATAGTATATGAAAAATTAAAAATTTATATATTTATACATTATTATTATACAGCCGATTACCATAAAAAGTCAATAGTTTTGACAGCATTTTTTACATTTTTGATTATTGAACGTTGTTCAATAATCAAAAGCGCTTACCGAAAAAAAAGGAGCATTTTTGACAGACATGAAAATCGGGCTGAAGCTCTGCTCCGCCCGATCTCAATGCCGCTTGTCAAGGAAGAAGCTTTTCTTCCGCACCCGACGGCGTTTTCCTTGCCGCCGACCTCTTTTTGAACACTGTATAACTGATCCTGTCCTCCCCGAACATTCTTTCCCTGAAAAAATCGTCGAGGAATATCCCGATAAGGGAGAGAAAGAACCAAATAAAGAAAAATCTGAGACAGATCTGCCCCATGAAGTTAAAGGGAATACGGCTGTAATCCCACACATTGAGCTTAAGCCCTATATTTACGATCACCCCGCTTATAAATTCCAGCAGCGTTATTATAACGGCGCTGAAAAACATCTGATGCAGCAAGGGCATATCCCTGTCAAAATAGCTGTTTATCCCCCCTATGAGCAGAAAGCATAAGCCGCCCGTAATAAACATGGAGCAATGGCTGTCCCCCTTGTACGCCACCTCGATGGCAAAATATATCATGCCTCCCATCAAAAACAGCAGGATAAGCTTGACCGTCTCTCTCAGTGCGGGAGAAGCAGGCTTAGTCATAAATTCAACCCCTTTAAAAATATTGTGGAAATATATTGCGTATTTTATTGCCTTTTTATACATATTTTATAAGGACAAAACTACATATAAGGGAGCTGATAAGGTTGAAAACGTCAAAAGCCGTGATTTCTTTTTTTATGGCGGTAATTGTCTTTGCTTGCGGCAGCGTCGCCGTCTTGGCGGAGGAGGGCGAAAAAAAGGAGAAGAACCTTTACCCCGCAAGATCCGTAATTCTTACGGAGGCGGTGACGGGGCAGGTGCTGTATTCTCAAAATCCCGATGAAAAGCTGCCTGTTGCCAGTGTGACCAAGATAATGACATTGCTTATTGCGGCGGAGGAGCTGGAGGCGGGCAGTATCTCCATGGAGGACACGGTGACCGCTTCCTTTAGAGCCTTTTCCATGGAGGGCTCGGTGATTTGGCTCAACGAAGGGGAAAAAATGAGCCTTTACGATATAGCCCGATCTATAGTGATAAGCAGCGCCAACGACGCCTGCGTTGCCCTGGCGGAGCACATAGCGGGCAGTGAGGACGCATTTGTGCAGCGTATGAACAAGCGGGCAGGCGAGTTGGGAATGAAAAACACCAATTTTGTCAATTCCACGGGCTTGGACGCCGAGGGTCACTGTTCTACAGCGGCAGACGTGGCAAAAATGGCTGCCGAGCTTAGAAAACACGATTGCTACGATGAATTTTTGCTGACCCGCCTGACCTATGTGAGAGAGGGAACGGACAGAGCAACTCAGCTGTTGAATACTAACCGTCTGTTGGGCTATAAGGGGATAACGGGGCTTAAAACGGGCACCACCGACAATGCGGGTTATTGCTTTGCCGCCACCGCCAAGCGGGGAGACATGGAGCTTATCGCCGTGGTATTGGGGGCGGAAACCGACGAGGGGCGCTTTGATATTGCGGAAAAGCTTTTGGACTACGGCTTTGACGGCTTCGAGCTTTTTTCGCCCGTCTTTGACCGGGAAAAGCTACAGCCTGTTAAAGCGGAAAAGGGCGTGGAGAAGCTGATAGCCGTCGAAACGGAAAAAGATCTCAGGTGTCTTATCCCAAGAGGGAAAAGCGGCGAGGTGGAATATCTGTATAATATTCGGGAAAAGGTAAGCGCCCCCGTAAAGCAAGGCGATCAGGTGGGAAAGATAATAGTTTTGCTGGAGGAGGATACCCTTTTTGTGGTAAAGGTCACCGCTAAAGCCGACTGTGAGGAGCTGACCTTCATGAAAAGCCTTTGGCTCATGTGGCAGGGGCTGCTTAATTTTTGACAAATTGATTTTTATGATAAATTGCCAAAATTCCGTCCGAAAAATTGTTAAAATTATCAAAATTCACATTTGATAAAATTTAGTTTGGGAAATGCCTTGAAAAAAGAGCCAAAAAAATGTATAATGAAATTATCAAAAATATTGGTGCGAAAAGACGGCATAAATTCGCAAAACCCGTCTCCGAACGCAATATTACAGCTTCAAAGGAAGGAAGATACAAAATGGCAGTTAAATTAAACGATAAATATTTAAGCCGATTTTTAGGCGAAAACGAGTATAAGGGCATCGCTCCCGCCGTTAAGGCAGCTCATGAGACCTTGGCAAGCAGGGAAGGCTTGGGAAACGACTTTTTAGGCTGGGTAACCCTCCCCACTGACTACGACAAGGAGGAATTTGCCCGTATCAAGAAGGCGGCGGAAAAGATCAAGAGCGACAGCAAGGTGCTGATCGTGATCGGCATCGGCGGTTCTTATTTGGGTGCGAGAGCCGCAATCGAGGCTTTAAAGTCCTCTCTTTACAATTCGCTCAAAAAGGACACCCCCGAAATTTACTTTATAGGCAATTCCATCAGCCCTACTTATTTAAATGAGGTAATTTCCTTGGTGGAAGGCAGGGATTTTTCCGTAAACGTTATCTCCAAGTCGGGCACTACCACCGAGCCCGCCCTTGCTTTCAGAGTATTCCGTGCGCTTTTGGAGGAAAGATACGGTGCAGAGGGCGCTAAGAGCAGGATCTACGCCACCACCGACAAGGCGAGAGGAACTCTCAAGGAGCTTTCCGACAGAAACGGCTACGAGACCTTTGTTATCCCCGACGACGTAGGCGGCAGATACAGCGTACTTACCGCAGTGGGACTTCTCCCCATCGCCTGTGCCGGCTGTGACATCGATGCACTTATGAAGGGCGCTAAGGACGCACAGGACGGCTTGAACGATCCCGATATTGAAAAGAACGACTGCTACAAATATGCGGCTGTCAGAAATATACTTTACCGCAAAGGCTTTAAGGCAGAAATGCTGGTGGCTTACGAAAACAGCTTCGCCATGATGAACGAGTGGTTCAAGCAGCTTTACGGCGAAAGCGAGGGCAAGGACAGGAAGGGCATTTACCCCACCTCCGCCACCTTCTCCACCGATCTGCATTCCTTGGGTCAGTTTATCCAGGACGGTTCAAATATTCTGTTTGAAACGGTGATACAGTTTGAAAAGCCTCAGAAGGATTTCTTCTTAGAGGACGATCCCGAAAACAACGACGGCTTGAACTTCCTTTCGGGACAGAATATGTCGGTGGTAAACCGCAAGGCGTTTGAGGGCACCATACTTGCCCACACCGAGGGCGGCACTCCCAATATGGTATTGGAGATCCCACAGCTCAATGAATACGAGTTGGGCTACCTTATTTACTTTCTTGAAAAGGCTTGTGCAATATCGGGCTACATTTTGGGCGTTAATCCCTTTGACCAGCCCGGCGTCGAAAGCTACAAAAAGAATATGTTCGCACTTTTGGGCAAGCCCGGATATGAGGACAGAAAAGCGGAGCTGGAGGCAAAGCTCAACTGAGGCTCAGACCTTACATCGGTAAGAAGGAGCAAGACTCCTTTATTATATAACACGGAGGACACCACTATGATTAAACTTATACCCGGAAAAAAAGGCTCAGGCAAAACCAAGGTTTTGATCGACGCAATTCATCAGGCGGAAAAGGACAGTAAGGGCAACGTTGTTGCGATCCAAATCGGTTCTTCGCTGAATATCGATATTTATCACAAAATCCGCTTGATCAACATAGAGGACTTTAAGATAAACGACTATGATGCTCTCTATGGCTTTATTGCCGGTATCTTGGCTTCCGATTACGACTGCACCGACATTTTTGTCGACGGCGTGCTCAGAATAGTCGGCAGAGATTTGGACAAGGTCGGCGAAATGTTTGAAAAGATCGCTGCCATCAGCGATTCCACACATGTTGTATTCACAATTTCCGCCGATGTGGACACGCTTCCCGAGTCCGTAAAAAAATATCTGTAAATTTTTCCGCATTTAGTATTGACAAATCAAAATCATTGTGGTATACTGTAACTCGTGCAAAAATTCAGTCTATCTGAATACCATAACAATTTGATTTGAGAGGGAGGTGCAAATAATGGCAGTTCCAAAGAGAAAAGTATCCAGAGCGAGACGCGATAAAAGACGCGGACAGGTATGGAAGTTAGAAGCACCTGCTTTTTCCCGCTGCTCCAACTGCGGCGAGCTTAAAGCACCGCACAAGGTTTGCGGCAACTGCGGTTATTACAAGGGCAGAGAAGTTATTTCCCACGCCGACTAATAATCAGAGGTATAATTAAAGACAGCTTACGGGCTGTCTTTTTTATTTTCCAAACTATTTAAAATTTTTTTGAAATAGCTGTTGACAAGACAAGCACAGCCGTGCTATAATCTACTTAAAGAAAATTTTAAATAGATTGGCAGGCGATAGGTTGGCGATCAACGAAATTTTATCTGCCTTGGCGGATGAGACGAGGAGAAAAATACTCACAAAGCTCAAGGATGGCAAAATCAGCTCGGGTGATCTGGCAAGCTGCCTCGGCATGAGCCCGCAGGCTCTGTCCTATCACTTGGCTAAGCTGAAAAAGGCGGATCTGATCTACGAGACCCGCTGCAAAAACTTTATTTATTACGAGCTGAATTTGACCATTCTCGACGAGGCGGTCATGTGGATCGATTCTTTAAGAGGAGAAAAGCAATGAGGGCAAGAAAAATCATATTTTATATTTTAATGTTTTTGCCGCTGCTGGCAGTGATTGTGTCGCTGCAATTTTTGCCGGAGCAAATTCCCGCTCATTTCGGTGCAGACGGGCAGGCAGACCGCTGGGGCAGCAAGTATGAGACCCTTATTTTTCCGATCGTCACCGTAATTATGGGCATTATAATGCTCGCCGTGGAGAGCCTCAGTGCAAAGCAGGAGGGCGGCGGTGAAAACAACAGGAGGATCAGCGTTTTGTTCGGCATCGTGGTCCTTGTGATATTCAACGCCATGACCGGGTATTTCCTGTATGTGGATTTTACCCTGACCGAAAATCTAAACGACGTTTCCGCTGACCTTAACTCGGTTTTGTTTGCCGTACTGGGGATCGCTCTGATAATTTTCGGCAACTTTATGCCCAAGCTGAAAAAGAACAGCTGGATAGGGATAAGGGTGCCAAGGACCTTAAGCAGCGAGACCGTGTGGAGAAAAAGCCACCGCTTCGGAGGGATATGCTTTATAATAAGCGGAGCGGCTGTGGTACTGACATGCATTTTCACAAAAGGCGTGCTCTGCATGGGCATAAGCTCGGGAATAATCATTGCGGCGGGGATTGTTTGCTTGATTTACGTATATTCTGTAAAGGAAAGGTGAGAAATATGGAAATAGATATAAAGGCTTCGGCGGTGATAACTCTGACGGTGACGGCGTTGGTTTTGCTCGCACTGCCTGTTGCTGCGGTAATTTTTTGGAAAAAGCGCTGCGGAAAGTCGGTCTCCCTTATGCCCTTGATTTTTGGGGCGGTGGGGTTTATTGCGTCCGCACTTGTATTGGAGCAGCTGGTACATACGGTGTGCTTGGTTTTGGACAATCCCGTTTCCCGATTTATCAGCGGAAATACCGCCGCATATGTTATCTACGGCGCCATGATGGCGGGCATTTTTGAGGAGTGCGGCAGATTTGTCGTCATGAAATTCATCATGAAAAAGAACAAAACAAGGGAAAACGCAGTGATGTACGGCATAGGACACGGCGGCATCGAGGTGCTGGCGGTGGGAGTTATGTCCGTTGTGAATATGCTTATAGTCTTGGCTGTCATCGGGGTATTGGGGATAGATAAGGCGCTGCCGCTTATGAACGTACCATCGGACGCCCCCGAAAGCACCCTTCAAGCCGCCTATGCGGCTATAGCCTCGGCAGCGGATTTCAGCCCGTTTCAGGGTGCGATAACGGTTTTTGAACGAATAATCGCAATGGCGATACATATTTCCCTGACCGTGACGGTTTACTGCGGAGTTATGCGGGGAAAGATCGGGTATTTGTTTTTCGCAATATTCGCACATGCGGCGGTTGACGTTTTTGCCGCACTGTACCAAAGAGGAGTGATCGGGATCGTTACCGCAGAGCTTTGTATGCTTGCGGGTGCGGCGGTGCTGACGATTTGCGGAGTGAGGCTGTACAAAGGCTTGAAGGGAGAGGTGCAAACGGAAAAACAGCCTTTGTGACTTAGCGTTTGCCCGCACTTGAACCGAGCCTTGATATTTTTCCGAAGCGGCTGTGCCTTTTGCAGCCGCTTCGTTTTTTTATGCGGCGTTTGGGGTGCAGCGCACGGTCTGCGGCAATCGCCTTCCCAAAGAAAAAGCCGCCCAAAAATGTTGACATACGCAAATAATAGGAGTATAATAGTATACGTAGAATTATGCCAAAAAGGAGGTACAGCTATGACATGGGTAATAAACGAGTTCGTGACCGCTATAATGATAGCAAGCTTCGGAGGCGTATCCATATGGGCTTTTACCTCCAAAGCGCCGGTTAACTTTTGGGCGGGCGATGAGGTAAAGACCGCTGAAATTTCCGATATAAGGGCGTTTAACCGAGGCAACGGCTTGATATGGGCGTTTCTCACCCTGCC
The DNA here is from genome assembly GCA_023666805.1 of Bacillota bacterium. GTDB lineage: Bacteria > Bacillota > Clostridia > Oscillospirales > Ruminococcaceae > Ruminiclostridium_E. The sequence goes on along the minus strand of JAMPBF010000001.1, from coordinate 44,937 downwards.
GCAGCTTATTGCGGCGGTTTTGCACCCGATAAACGGCTTGGCGGCAAACATATTCCAGGTCGGCGGGATCGTAATAGGCATTCCCATAGCAATAGCGGCTTATAAAATAATAGAGAAAAAGTACAGAAAAAAAGGAAAGATTCAATGAGATTCGTAGCGATAGTGGGCAGACCCAACGTGGGCAAGTCCACGCTTTTCAATAAGCTGGTGGGTCAGCGGGTAAGCATTGTGGACGACGCTCCCGGCGTTACCCGAGACCGCATTTACGGCAAAAGCGAGTGGCTGAACCGAGAGTTTATGCTGATAGACACGGGAGGCATCGAGCCCGACAGCAAGGACGTTATCCTCTCCCAAATGCGGGAGCAGGCGCAGTTAGCCATTGACAGCGCCGATGCGATAATTTTCGTCACCGACATAAAAACAGGAATGACCTCTTCGGATCAGGACGTGGCGCAAATGCTGCAAAAAAGCGGAAAGCCCGTGGTTTTATGCGTCAACAAGTGCGACAGCTTGGGAGACGATCCCCCCGAAATATACGAGTTTTACAATTTGGGCTTAGGCGACCCCATAGCCGTATCCTCCGTTCACGGTCACGGCACGGGCGACCTGTTGGACGCCGTTTTTGAAAATATGCCCGACGCTTCCGCCGAGGAAGAGGAGGAGAATATTATAAAGGTAGCCGTCATCGGCAAGCCCAATGCGGGCAAATCCTCTCTCGTCAACAAAATAGCGGGAGAAAAGCGCATGATAGTGTCCGACAAGGCGGGTACCACAAGGGACGCCGTGGATACCGTCATAACCCGCAAGGAGCAAAAATACCTTTTGATAGACACCGCAGGTATACGAAGAAAATCCAAGGTGAACGACAACGTGGAAAAATACAGCGTCCTTCGAGCCTATATGGCGGTGGACAGAGCCGACGTGTGCGTGATCATGATAGACGCAGAGGAGGGCTTCACCGAGCAGGACAGCAAAATAGCGGGCTACGCTCACGAACGGGGCAAGGCAAGCGTCATTGCCGTAAACAAATGGGATCTGATAGACAAGGACGGCAAAACCATGCAGGAGTTTACCAAAAAGCTTCAGGTGGATTTCAGCTTTATGCCCTACGCTCCCTTCGTTTTTATCTCCGCCGTTACGGGTCAGCGCATTGACAAGCTTTTTGAGCTTATTAACTACACGGTGGAGCAAAATGCAAGAAGAATACCCACGGGAAGATTGAACGAGCTTTTAAGCTACGCCACCGCCAGGGTACAGCCTCCCTCGGACAAGGGAAAGCGGCTGAAGCTTTATTATATGACCCAAGCCTCCGTCAAGCCCCCCACCTTCGTCTGCTTTTGCAATAACAAGGAGCTTTTCCACTTTTCCTATCAGCGCTACCTTGAAAATCAGATCAGAGAGGCGTTCGGCTTGGACGGAACTCCCATCAGATTTATCCCGAGGGAGCGGGGAGAAAACTCGTAAAGGACAACACAATGGCAACGTTTAAAATAATAATATGCTTTGTAATTTTGGTGGCAGTGCCCTATCTGCTGTGCGGCATAAATACCGCCATAATAGTCACCAAAATAAAAACGGGCAAGGATATAAGGACTATGGGAAGCGGCAATGCGGGTCTCACCAACACCCTGCGCACCCAAGGCAAGCTGGCGGCGCTTTTCGTGCTGTTAGGCGACGTGGCAAAGGGCGTTTTGTCGGTGATAATCGTCGGGCTCGCCTTCAAATACATTGCGGGCATTGATCCGAGAGCGCCGGGAAGCTCCTATGAGTGGGTCTTGTACGCTTCGGGCACCGCTGCGATACTCGGTCACGTTTTCCCCGTATATTACGGCTTTAAGGGGGGCAAGGGCGTTTTGGTCACCTGCTCCGTGCTTCTTGCCATAGACTGGGTCCCCGCCGTAATTCTTTTGGGCATTTTCGGGATCATTGTGGCGCTGACAAGGTATGTTTCCTTGGGCTCATGCATAGCGGGATTTCTCTACCCCTTTACGGTGCTTATCTTCAGCATAATGGAAGAAAGTCCCTGCTATTGGGGAAACTTCCTGTTCAGCGGTCTTATGGCGCTTACGATAATTTTTATGCACCGAGAGAATATAAAGCGCCTGATAAACCACACCGAAAAGAAATTCGGGGAAAAAAAGAAGGAAACGGACAGCGCCGAAAATAAGAAGGCTTCCGAAAAATAATCGACAAAGGAATTTGAAATGGCTAATATAACGGTTTTAGGCTGCGGCTTTGGGGCTGCGTTGGCGGTAATGCTCGACTCAAGCGGTCACAAGGTCACCGCATGGTCAAAGTACCCCGATGAAATAAGGCAGATTTTAAAGGACAGGGAGCAGAAAAAGCTCCTGCCGGGTATAAAAATACCCGAATCCATAGCCTTTACCTCCGACCCCTCCTGCGTTGAGGGGGCGGACATAGTGATAGTCGCTATCCCCTCTAAGTTTGTGCGGGACGGGGTCTCCGCCGTCGCCCCCTACATTTCGCCGAAAACGGTGGTGCTGAACGTGGGCAAGGGCTTGGAGGAGGGTACTTACAACCGTCTTTCACAGGTCATAGCCGAGGAGCTGCCGAAAAATCCCATAGTGGTGATGGCGGGTCCGTGCCATGCGGAGGAGGTGGGCAGAGGCGTCCCCACCAGCGTGGTAATGGCGAGCCGGTGGGCGGACATGGCGGCTTATGTTCAGGAAACCCTGATGAACCCCGCTTTCAGAATATATGTCAACGACGACGTTATAGGCTGCGAGATCGCTCCCGCCCTGAAAAACCCCATCGCTCTTTCCTGCGGTATTGTCGAGGGAATGGGACTGGGGGACAACACCCTGGCGGCTCTCATGACAAGAGGGCTTACCGAAATTACCCGCCTCGGCGTTGCGGTAGGCGCCAAGTGGGAGACCTTCACGGGCTTGGCGGGCGTGGGGGATCTGATCGTGACCTGCACCTCCATGCATTCCCGCAACCACAGAGCGGGACTGCTGATAGGACAGGGGGTCGAAGTAAAGTCAGCCATAGAGCAGGTCGGCACGGTGGAGGGCTACGGCTGCTGCAAGATAGCTCACGACCTTGCCGTCGAAAAGGGCGTGGAAATGCCCATAATCGAACAGCTGTATCAGGTCTGCTTCAACGGCGTTGCGCCCAAGATCGGCGTGCAAAGCCTTATGACCCGCCCCAAGAATCAGGAGAAGGAGCCTTTTTGGAATTGATCCAAAATTAATTTGCCAAAAAACAGCAAAAATTTTAAAAAAGTACTTGATTTTTGCTTAAATACCTGTTATAATAATAAGGCATTTGAAAAAGTATTTGATAAAATATTGAAAATAAGAATTGAAAGGGAGGTGTTCACCGTGGCAAAATGCGATATCTGCGGAAAAGGTGTCACTTTCGGTATTAAGGTTTCTCACTCGCACAGATGCTCCAACAGAACCTATAAGCCCAATGTACAGAAGGTAAAGGCTATCGTTAACGGAACTCCTTGCAGAGTTAACGTCTGCACAAGATGCCTGCGTTCCGGCAAGGTACAGAGAGCGAACTAAAACCAAATTTTCCGATAATTAACAGTGTTATTGCATAGGCTTTAACACTGTTTTTATTTTTTTGAGAAATATTTCGGAAAACTATTGACAAATTGCCTTATATTGTCTATAATAGGGTTGTAATAACTGTGCTAATTGAAATTGGTACGCACATACGATACGCAAGGGAGAATACCTATGGCTAAGCTGATTCTTTGGATAAACGATTTGTCGAAAAGCATCGGGAAGAAGGAGATCTTAAAAAATATCACCTTAAAGGTTTACAGCGGCGAGGTGTTCGGTTTTTTGGGACCGAACGGCTCGGGTAAAACCACCACCATTAAAACAATGTTGGGCTTGCTCAATTACAAGGACGGCTCCATCAAGATCTGCAATCATGAGGTAAAGGACGATTTTGAGGCGGCAGTGGCAAACGTGGGCGGAATTATCGAAAATCCCGAAATGTACAAGTATCTTACAGGCAGACAAAATCTTATGCAGTACGCCCGTATGCAAAGGGGCATTTCCAAGGAACGCATCGAGGAGGTCATTGACACGGTGGATCTTCGAGCAAGAATTAACGACAAGATCTCCAAGTACTCTTTGGGTATGCGGCAGAGATTAGGCATAGCTCAGGCGATCCTTCACCGTCCCAAGCTCCTTGTGCTGGACGAGCCCACCAACGGACTTGATCCTGCGGGAATAAAGGATCTGAGGGATATTTTGTGCCGTCTTGCCCACGAGGAGGGCTGCGCCGTGTTCGTCTCAAGCCACATGCTGGCGGAATTGGAGCTGATGTGCGACCGAGTTTGCGTTATAAACAGCGGCAGAGTAATAAATACCATGACCATGCAGGAGATACACGGTCTACAGTCCGATAACGTCAAAATCGCCTACAGGATAATCACCGAGGATACGGCGGAGGCGGAAAAGATCGCAGAGGAATCGGGCATGGAATACCGTCTTAACGACGGGGAGCTGGAGGTGATGACGGAAAGATCGAATATTTCCGCTTACATCAAGGCTTTAGCCCTTGCCGATATAAATGTGGAGGGAGTGATACCGCAGCAAAAATCCCTTGAAGACGCCTTTATGGAGATGATAGGCGACGCCCCGAGAGGAGGGGTGGGTCAATGACTTCTTTGGTTAGGCTTACGCAAAACGAGCTTATCAAGGTTTTCGGCAAAGTAAGCGGAAAGATCGCCGTTGCAATGCTGCTGATCGCAGCGATAGGCATACCCGTGTTTTTAAAGTCTCTCCTTTCCGACTATAACGGGGGCGGCTACAACATTGAAGCGCTCTATGAGGAGGCTAAAGAAAATTACGAGGCAGCCGACCCCACGTCTGTGGAAAAGCAGGATTATAAAGCAAGCATGGAGCTGGCGGAATTTGTGATAGAAAACGGCATAGACATTAACGGCTGGAAAAACGGCATTTATTGGAAGCTGAGCAAAAAATACAAGACGGAAAAGGCGCTGGAGCTTATCGATCAGGGAAAAAGCCCCGAGGAGGTAGTGCGAAGCTTCGGTTCCGTGAATATAGAATATTGGGGCGACAGAGATTTTTATTTTCTGAAGGAGATCGACGGCGTCCCCGACAGATCCAAGAGAACAAACATGGAGATTTCCTCAAACGGCGAAACAACATATTATGAACTGATACCCTTTAAAATGCAGGATATTTCCGTATATAAGGAGATAGCGAGAGCCTCCACCGAAAAGGACAAAAGGCTGCTTTTAGCCGATAAAGCCGCCTATGCCGATATAATTATCAACGACATAAACAAAAAAACAGCGGCACTGAGGTCGGAGCTTAAGGAGCTGGAAAAGGAATACCGAAAAGACGGCAGTAAAATAAAGGAATACTATGCCGCTCAAAACAGGCTTTATGCCTACAGCGCACTGGTTCGAGCCTATGAAAGCTTCAAAACCTGCCCGACGGAAAGCGAGGACTGGATATTTGAAGCCATAATCAAGCTGAACGGCGAATTTGTCTCCTCCGAATCAGTTCCCGAAGAATACGCCCCTTATGATAAGGAGTATTTTAAAACTGTTTACGGCGATTATGATTTTGTTTTGACCGACGGCGGCAGCAGACTTATCGCCTTTAAGACCTACGAGAATTATTTAAGCTTTATGACAGAGAAGAGAGCGGACTTTTATGCCGCCGCCGACACCCTTTTGTACAGCATAGAGCATAATATTCCCAACGATTATACCAGCACGGAGAAGACCTACTTTAAGGAAGCATTTAAGCAAAGCATTACCACAGACCTTTATCTTGTGATGTTTTTCTGTATTTTCTTAGCCTCCAACATCATGTCCGGCGAATACCAAAGCGGCAGCGTAAGGCTTTTGCTGATAAGACCGGTTTCCCGCTGGAGGATACTTTTGTCGAAGCTGATGACGGTTATAATATTCTGCTTGGTATTGATGACGGTCACTTTTTCGCTGACCTTTTTAAGCTCGGGGATCGTATTTGGCGGAGAAATGTTTTCCGTTCCCGATCTGATATACGGGGGAGAAGCGGTCAGAGAGATCTCCGCAGCGCTTAACACGGTGAAATGCGCCTTGCTGGACAGCACCTCCATGATCTTGGCGGTAATATTGGCGTTTTTCCTGTCCCTTATTATCAAAAACGGGATCGTGTCCATGGCGCTGGGCATAGCGCTGTTCGCCTTCGGAGAGCTTTTGGCAAGGGTTTCCCTTTACGTAGGCGGCTATGTGGGGATCGTCAGATACACCCTTTTCCCTTATATGATGAATATGCAGAATATAAGGTATGAGCCTCTTGACCGCCTGCTAAGCCGCGAAATTTCTTTCGCCGACGGAGGGATCTATGTGAGCATGGGACTGATCGTGATCGGCGTTCATGTGGCTTTGCTTATATTCCTGTCCTTTGCTGCCTTTAACAGACAGCAGATAAAGAGCTGATACTGATTTTCGATCAAAGCACGGACATTTTTTTGCTGTCGACCGAAAACGGAGCGATTCATGATCAAGTCTGTATTTGATCATGAATTAGTATGAGGAGCAATAAAATGAAGGATTTTTTAAAACTTACGCAAAACGAGCTTATAAAGGTCTGCCGCCAAATAAGCTGGAGAATACTTACCGTTATCGCCTTGGTGATCGCCGCAGCCCTTCCCTTGCTGGGCTACGGCATCAGCCTTTTGGGCACGGGTCATACCGACTACAGAGAATTGGCGGATAGGGTAACCGACAGCCTTCAGAAGGCGTATTATCTCACCCGAGCCGACGCAGACGACTTTTTCAATGAAAGAAATATGGGCGAGGACAGCTGGCAGTACAGCTATTATTATTATGACTACGTCGATGTCTGCTGCTCCATAAAAGCCTTGGAGCTTATGATCGCCGACGATGAATTTCGTACCGTGCCCGATATAAACGAGGTATTTTACATTGACGGCTTGGAAAGAGTTTGGGAGGGCGACCGAGAGACCGACAAATACACCTATCGGGAGCGGATAGTAAACTCCCTTACCGGAGAGGTGACCTACGGCGATGAGCAGGACTTTACCCCCGAGCTTGCCCGCAGGCTGAAACGGCAGCTTGAGTCGGAGAAAATCGGACTGGAAAAGAAGATAGGCATAAAATTCAGCGTCTATATAAACGATAAGTTCGCCGAGTATAAAAAACAGTACCAGCAAGCCCAAAACGAGCTTAATACGGTGGAGGCTATATATCAAAACAACAAATCGGTCATCAACCGCTACCAAATCGCCAAGCTTAAGGCGGAGGGCTTAAAAATAATTTTGCAGACCCAGCAGCAGATGACCTATTTGGACTCCGTTTCCTTAAAACGGCAGAATAATATTATAGACACGTTAAATACGATGGCAAATACGGTGCTGAATTACAGCAGCGATTATGCCGCCATAAGCCCCGAGGATTTTGAAGCGCAGGGCGTCTACTACTATAGAGGCTGTGAGTTTCGGGATTACGGCAAGTATACCGCCGCAGTGCAAAAACAGCAGGACACTTATTACCAAGGCTTGAGGCAGTACGGCTATGCCCTGTCCAACAATATACCCATAGCAAGCTTAGACTATTCCTCCACCCGCAAAAACTTATCCGATGCGCTTGCGGCAAACACGGAGGTGATAATGTTCCTGGCAATATTCCTGTCGGCGGTCATAGTGGCGAACGAGCATACCTCGGGAGCCATAAGGCTTTTGATGATCCGTCCCCGCTCCAGGTGGAAGATACTGCTCTCCAAGCTTTTCTGCGTGGTATTGTACACTGTTGGTCTGACGGTACTGACCTCCCTTCTCACCACCTTAACGGAGGCTGCCATATACGGCGGAGGCGACCTGAATGTCCCTTATATTATGGTAAGCGGCGACAGTATCACGGAGCTGCCTCCGATACTCTATTACATATATTGGAATTTGATCCATGCTTTGCCCTCGGTTTTTTCCGCCTGTACGGCATTTTTGCTGTCGGTGCTGGCGAAAAGGGGCGTGCTGGCGCTGGCGGTCTCTATGCTGATAAACGTTTTCGGCAGCTTGGTGTCCCAAATCAGCTACGATCTGATAATCAAGGCGGAATGGCTGAAATTTACGCCCGCACCGTATTTCAATATAACCGACGCCTTTCCCGAGCCTATGATCTTGACCAGAAGCTGGAACAACCCTCAAATTTACGGCTTAAGCCTCGGGGCGGGAACAGCCGTGCTGTTAATTTATTCCCTTGTACTGCTGATAACGGCGTTTGTGATATTCGACAGGGAACAGATAAAAAATTGATGATTATCAGCTGTACCGCCGCCTCCGATTTGCACTAATCCAACTCAAAAGTTGCAAAAATCAAGTTTTTGTCAATTTGTAAAAATTTTGTCAAAATGCTTTCCTCTATTTGTTATTCTGCACAATAAAAACCCCGAAAAAGCTGTCCCGAAGCACCAAAAACATCAATGCCGCCTCCCGTTTTTTTATCCTTGGGTATTGACAAATACAAGTTGTCGTGATATACTGTTTGTTGTATTATTAAAATCGGTGATTTGAAAGTAAGAATTTTTTTATGTGCAAATCCGTCAAAAAAGCAGAAATGACCCTTGTCAAACTCAAATGCAGGTTGTTTTTGCTTTTTGAAAGAGAGCTTTGCCTATTAACTTTATTAATTTAGTCTGAAAAAACGGGGGCATAAAATTCCGTTTTTCGGATTAAAATAAAGAAGAAAACACAGATATGATTTTACAGGAGGCAGAAAAGATGAAGAAGTTAGTTGCTGTTATGCTGACTTTGGCAATGGTATTAAGCTTCGCAGGATGTAATCAAAATACAAACGACGAGCCTGTTAATACCGACGCCAACAATCAGGGCGAAAGCACCAACGCAAACAACGGCGGCGGCACAGAGGTCACACCCGGTGAATTGGTTGATCCTTATGCCGACATGACACACGACGAAATCTCCAAGGAGCTTTACGACGCAAATTTAGGCGATTTCATTACGATTTTGGACGAGGCTAAGAGCGCTTCCAGCGTTTCCGAAAGATTTGCCAAGATGGCTATCGCCGAGGCAAAGCTTTTGGAGCAGGCTGTTCTCGTTCCTTCCAACTCCAACGGCGGAAGATACGCTATCAGCAGAGTTGCTCCCAACACCGTATCTCCTATCCTTTGGGGCACCGATAACGACAGATTCCATCAGGTAATTGTCGCTACCGAATTTATCAAGTCCGAAGACAGAGCCGAGATGAAGGAGCACTACAACGAGGTCAAGGGCACCGGCGAATATGAAGCTTGGGCTAAGCAGTACCTCACCGATAAGGGCTACACCATTAAGGACACCTACGATATTATTTATCCCTCCGATCCTAAGACTTGGGATTGGATCAACACCTACAGAAGCGCAGACAGCGAAGCTCTCTGCAATATGTGGGACGGTCTTATGGAATATGACATGGAGGGTGTATTGCAGCCTGCTCTTGCAGAAAGCTACACCGTATCCGCTGACGGTCTTACCTACACCTTTAAGCTCCGCGAGGGCGTACAGTGGGTAGACTCTCAGGGCAGAGAGATCGCCGAAGTAGTTGCCGATGACTTTGTTGCAGGTATGCAGCACATGATGGACAGCGGCGCAGTTTCCTACCTTGTAGACGGCGTTATCAAGAATGCCGCTCAGTACAATGCAGGCGATATTACCGACATTGAACAGGTAGGCGTTAAGGCAACCGACAAGTACACCGTTGAGTATACTCTCGAGCAGCCCGTATCCTACTTCCTGACAATGCTTTCCTACCACTCCTTCGCTCCTCTTTGCAGAAGCTACTACGAAGGTCAGGGCGGTAAGTTCGGCGCTGATTTTGACGCAGCCGCTGCCGATTACAATTACGGCAAGTCCCCCGACACCGTTGTTTACTGCGGTCCTTACCTTGTAACCAACTTCACCGCAACAAACACTATCGTATTTGACGCCAACCCCGCATACTGGAACAAGGACGGCATCAATATCAAGAAGATCACTTGGCATTATTCCGACGGTTCCGACCCCAGAAAGCCTTATGACGATGCTGTAAGCGGCGTTATCGACGGCGTATCTCTGACAGAGACCACGCTGCCTATCGCTCAGGAAGACGGCAACTTTGACGCATATCACTATATCAGCGCTACAGACGCTACCACCTTCACCATTTGGTTCAACCTTTACCGCGCTAAGTACACCAACTTTACCGACGATACCAAGGTTGTATCTCAGATGACCGACGAGCAGAAGATCAGAGCTAACCTTGCTATGGGCAACCAGCACTTCCGTCTTGCACTCGCTTACGGTGTTGACAGAGCTACCTACAACGCACAGGTTAACGGCGAGGGCGTTAAGCTCCTTTCCATAAGAAACAGCTACACCCCCGGCAACTTTGTAACTCTTGACGAGGATATTACCGTTGACATCAACGGCACCGCTACTTCCTTTAAGGCAGGCACCAACTACGGTGAGATCCTTCAGGCTCAGATCACAGCCGACGGCTATCCCATTAAGGTATACGATCCCGCTGCCGATGACGGCGCAGGCTCCAGCGACGGCTTTGACGGCTGGTACAATGTAGAGAATGCTAAGGCTGAAATGGCTAAGGCAGTTGAAGAGCTTGCAGCTCAGGGCGTAGAGATCTCCGCCGAGAATCCTCTTCACTTCGACTTCCCCTATGCACAGGACGTAGATTCCTTCGCAAACCGCGCTAACGCATTTAAGAAGTCTGTAGAGGCTTCCTTGGACGGCATGGTAGTTGTTGACCTGGTACCCTGCGGCGACGGCTACAACGAGTGGTATGATGCAACCTACTACTTCGAGTCCGCTGAAGACGCTAACTACAACTCCTGCGACAACGGCGGCTGGGGTCCTGACTACGGCGATCCTCAGACCTACCTCAACACCATGCTTCCCGACTACTCCGGCGATATGACCAAGATGATCGGTGTATATTAATAGGCAGTCACGGAAGAATATCAATTTAAAATTCTTTATTGCCGAGAAATGATTGCCCCATTTCGCTGCAATAAAACATAACCAAGCTTGGGCAACACTTGGCGGACAGAGATGTTACGCTTAGGGTTGCCCTGCTTGTTTATTTATAGCTATAGTGATTTAATTCAATGTGATCCTGTAAAAAATAAGCTAAGGGGCGGAAGAAAATTCCGCTGAGAGTGAAGAAATATGACAAAGTATTTATTAAAGCGCTTGCTGCATGCACTGTTTTCGGTCATAGCGGTGGTTTTGATCGTAATGATCATGATCTATACCCTGCTGCCGAGACGCTTGGTATTCGCCAGCGACCCGATGTATTCCAAGCAGATAAACAACAACCGCACTTCCTACACCTACCAGAAATGGGAGGAATACGGCTATCTTGATTATGTTACCTACGCCGACTATCTTATAGAGCTTACCAGAAACGGCGAGATCGACGAGGAAACAAGAGCCTCGGCGGTCAGCATTGCGAGAAAAGCGGAGAACGACTCCGAAATTGTTAAGGAATACGTTCAGAAATTCACCAAATATTATGAGTCTCAAGGCTACACCATTGTGCGGCAGGACGCAGTTATGGCTACTCCCAAAAAAGTCGCCAACGGCGGACAGCAGATACTTTTCGCCCATAAGGACGTTCCTCTTGTCAACAGACTTTGGAATTACTTCTCAAATTTGGTCGCCTTTGACAACATACATAATGTCAAGGACGATGTGGGAGAAAGAGGCTTGACCTTTACTTGGTACGACCCCGCCTACGGCGGCGAGAAATTCTCCCCCTGCGTTATGGGAAACGGTACCACTCACAGATACCTTATTTACACCGACGGCACCTTCCCGTTTATACATCAGAACCTTGCCACCATTCAGCTTGGTACGTCCTATACCGTAACCACGGGCGTTGACGTGTTCAAGACCATGACCAACAGCCAAGGCTCTTACGTCCAGTCACAGATCACCTTCCCCACGGGCTTCACCGAGATGAGTGCGGACGATTTGCATACTGCCACTTATGTTGCAGGCTCCAGAACCGCCAGCAAGGTAAACGAGGACCGCTTCGATTCCGATTACACCAATGTGGATTTGGTCCGCAAGGGCTTTTCAAAAATGGGCTATTCCTTTGTTATAGGCATTATTGCGGTTGTGATTTCTTACCTTTTGGGTGTGCCTTTGGGAATTTTAATGGCAAAAAGGAAGGACAAGCTTCTCGATAAGCTGGGAACCATCTACATTGTTTTCATTATCGCCGTTCCCTCCCTTGCGTATATTTTCCTGTTCAAGGCGATAGGCGGCAGCTTCGGACTTCCCACCACCTTCGACATGGAGTCCAACGATATAATGATGTATATTTTGCCGATCGTTTCGCTGGCGCTCCCTTCGATAGCCAACCTGATGAAATGGCTGAGAAGATACATGATCGACCAAATGAACTCGGATTACGTCAAGTTTGCCAGGTCGGGCGGTCTTACCGAGGGAGAGATATTCTCCAAGCATATTCTGAAAAACGCTATCATACCTATCGTTCACGGAATACCCGGCAGCGTTCTGTCGGCTATGACCGGTGCGATCATTACCGAGCGCGTTTACGTAGTCCCCGGTGCAGGTAATTTGCTTACCGAGGCTATCAACAAGTACGATAACGGCGTTATCGTCGGCGTAACTCTGTTCTACGCAATTCTGTCGGTGCTGTCCATTATCTTGGGCGACCTGTTTATGTCGCTGGTAGATCCCCGTATCTCCTTCACCACCAAGAACAGATAAAACGTAACAAAAAATAACAAGGAAAGGCTTGGTCATAATTATGGATTATGATTTTAAAGACTGCGGCTTAACGGAGGAAGAGCTGTTTACAAGGATCGACCACAACGACCTTGAATCGGAAAAGATCACCGCCCCCCGCTATTCTTATTGGCACTCGGTATTTCGCGTGTTCTTCAGAAAGAAGATCAATATAGTTATTCTTGCAATATTGGGCTTTTTAATACTATTTGCCTATATTTATCCCTGCTTTATCGAATACGATAAGTTTGAAAACCTTATGGATTCCACCGCAAAGCATCTGTCCCCGATGAATGCAATGGAAAAATTCGGCTACAACATTCACTGGATCTTAGGCTCGGGCAATGCGGGACAGTCCACCTTTGACGCTATTTGGAACGGCTCTCGAATCTCCATTTCGCTGGCTTTCGTCTGTGCGGCTATCAATATGACCGTAGGCGTTATAGTGGGCGCAATTTGGGGCTTCTCCAAAAAAGTCGATATAGTTATGATGGAGGTATACAACATTATAGGCAACGTGCCCTATATCCTCTTTATCTCCGTAATGGTAATGCTTTTCACCGCCAGCTTTTGGACAATGGTTTTGGCGCTTACCATCACGGGCTGGATCAGCATAGCCTACTTTATCCGAACTCAGGTGGTCATTATACGCGACCGAGAGTACAATTTGGCGTCAAAATGCTTAGGCACGTCAACCGTAAAAATCGCACTGAAAAATATTTTGCCCTTTATGACCTCGGTTATAGTTACCCTTTTGGCAACGGAGATCCCCTCCTACATCTCCTACGAGGTGTTCCTCTCCTATATCGGCATGGGACTTAAGGATATGTCCTTGGGACGCTTGATATTCGAGGCGGAAAGCGCCATGGTAACTCCCGGCTGGGAATTTGAATTTTGGAGCCCTGTTGCGGTTGCTTCGATAATCACCGTGGTTTTGTATGTGGTGGGTCAGAATTTGGGCGACGCCTCCGACCCCAGAACACACATGTAATTGAAAGGGAGAAACAAAATGAGCGACAAGAAAATTTCGTTAGACAAAACAGGCGATAAAAAGCTTTTGCTGTCGGTAAAGGATCTGGAGGTAAAATTCCGCGTAAGAGGCAGGATCTTGACCGCTATCCGCAACATCTCCCTGGATATTTACGAGGGCGAATCCATTGCGATAGTGGGCGAATCCGGCTCGGGAAAATCAGTGTTCACCAAAACCTTTGCGGGCATGCTGGATTCCAACGGCTTTATCAGCAACGGCAAGCTGATCTTCGACGACGATGTATTGGCTGATACCTCGGTCAAGCTGGACAATTCCGTCAAAAACAAGATCGATAATATGGAAAAGAAGCTGAACGAATACGCAAGGCTTGCTTACGGCGCAGAGACCTACAACGAGATCCAAAGGCTGGAAAAGGAAAAGGAAGGCAAAAGCCGCCTTTCCGACGAGGAGAAGGAAAAGCACCAGGCTGAGATCAAGGAGCTTATCGCCAAAAAGACCGATATTTTCAACCTGAAGCAAACCTACGATCCCTCCAAGGAAAAGGACAAGATCAAGCAGGCAGCCAAGGAAATCGCAGATTATGACGAAAAGATCAAGGCGAAGGAGGAAGCGGTCAAGAAGCTGGAGGCCGAGAAAAAACACGCTGCCGCCGCCGACACCGAATTTTTGAACAAATATCACGAGAAGATAAGCAAGCTCAACGCCAAGTATCATGAGGAGATCGGTCACAGCATTTCCGAAAAGGATAAGGCGAGAAACAAGCTCTTGGCGAAGGAGATATACCTTTCCGTAGGCAGATACAGCACATTTAAGAGAAACAAGATGATAAAGGGCTTGGAGGAAGCGATAAAGGAAGCGTACCGCATCGGCGTAAATTTGGACGACGACAGTCAGCGCAACGGCGTTTTCAACAACGTGACCTTCCGGGTAAAATACCTTGACGAAACCGCCGACAAGCTTCACGGCACCTGCGTTATCGATCTTGCCAGCATAAAGGAATCCAAGGACTGGACGCAGATCAGAGGCAAGCGTATCGCCACCGTATTCCAAGACCCCATGACCTCCTTAAACCCTATCATTACGATAGGCAAGCAGATAACCTCGGTTATCCTGAAGCATCAGAACTGCACCGAGGCTGAAGCTCGCCGCAGAGCCTTGGATCTTATGCGCAAGGTAGGTATCCCCAATGCGGAGCACCGCTTTGACGATTACCCCTTCCAGTATTCGGGCGGAATGAGACAGAGAATAGTTATTGCCATAGCCTTGTCATGTCAGCCCAAAATACTTATCTGCGACGAGCCTACCACCGCTCTCGACGTTACCATTCAGGCTCAGATCCTGCAGCTTATCAAGGATCTGCAAAAGGAATTTGGCTATACCATCGTATTTATCACCCACGACTTGGGCGTTGTGGCAAATATTGCCGACCGAGTGGCAGTGCTTTACGCAGGACAGGTCATAGAGCTCGGCACGGTGGAGGACGTGTTCTACGACCCCCGTCACCCCTATACATGGGCGCTGCTGTCCTCTCTGCCTCAGCTTGCCCAAAGAAACACCCAGCTTTATTCCATTACAGGCACGCCTCCTTCGCTTTACAATAAGATCGTGGGAGATTCCTTCGCACCCAGAAACCCCTATTGTCTTAGAGTGGATACTCTCTATGAGCCTCCGATGTTTAAGGTAACGGAGACCCATTACGCAAAAACATGGCTTTTAGACCCCCGTTCCCCTAAAATTTCAAAGCCCGAAGCTATCGAGAATATTCATGAAAAGCTCATAAAGGCATTTAACATCTAAGGCATAAACGATTTTCTTCGTGAAAGGAATGATAATAAAAGTGGCAAAAGTTAATCAAGAAACCGAAAATAAACAGGGACGCATTTCCCATTTTCCCGAGCACGGTCCCAAGGACAAGGACGGCAGAGAGATACTTCTCTCTCTGAAAAACGTGGATATTACCTTCGGAAAAGGCGACAATGCGGTCAGAGCCGTTAAAAACGCTTCCTTTGACATCTACAAGGGCGAAACCTTCTCTCTCGTAGGCGAATCCGGCTCGGGAAAAACCACCGTAGGCCGCGCCGTTATCCGAGTTAATCCTCTTGCGGGCGGCGAGATCCAATACAAGGGCGTTCGCATTTCGGGAAAGATCCCCCACTCCCTTGACCGCGAGGTTATAAGAAATATTCAAATGGTGTTCCAAGACCCCGCCGCCTCTCTTAACGAGCGTGCAACGGTGGACTACATCATTTCCGAAGGCTTATACAATTTCCACCTGTTTGAAAACGAAGCGGACAGGGTAAAAAAGGTGGAAAATATCATAACCGAGGTAGGTCTGCTTCCCGAGCATTTGACCCGTTACCCTCACGAATTTTCCGGCGGTCAGCGTCAGAGGATCGGTATCGCCAGAGCCATGGTAATGGAGCCGGAGCTGGTGGTTGCCGACGAGCCTATCTCCGCACTTGACGTATCTATCAGAGCGCAGGTGCTTAACCTTATGAATAAATTTCAGGCGGAAAAACAGCTTACTTACCTGTTTATCGCTCACGATCTTTCCGTTGTCAGATTTATTTCCGACCGTATCGGTGTTATTTACAAGGGAAATATCGTGGAGGTGGCAGGAGCGGAGGAGCTTTTCGACTATCCTCTCCACCCCTACACCCACTCTCTTATTTCGGCGATCCCCATACCCGACCCTAAGCTTGAAAAGAACAAGGTCCTGTACACCTACGATCCCTCTATCCATGATTACAGCACCGATAAGCCCGAATTTGTAAATATCGGTCACGATCACTATGTATACGGCAATAAGAAGGAGATAGAGGAGTACAAAAAGCTCCGTGAGGCAGGCGTACCTGTAAAGGCGATCACCATCGACGAAACAGGCGAAGCAAATCGGGAAAACAAGCAGCACAACGAGGAGGTATCCGACGCTAAGGCTGAAGCCGAGATCCTGATGCACCCCTCGGGCGATACGGGAAGCTTTTGGTATGCCTTCCTGTCCTTCCTGCTGCCTATTTTGGGACTGCCCGCAGCCTTTATCTTCAAGTCCCGCAACTACATCCGCAACTTTAAAATGTGTAAAAAGGGAGCTATCGCAGGCTTTATCTTTATCGGCGCCATAATCGTGCTGTACCTGCTGCTTCTGTTAATATCGGTGATTTAAGTGGGACGAACCGCAAAGGATAAAAGAACCAACGATCCGAAGCCCGTACAGCGTATAGAGCTGTCGGAGGATAATGTAAAAAAAAGAGCGATAGCCGCTGTCCTATTCCTTTTGATAGGGGTAGGACTGTTGGTTTATTGCTTCATGAATTTTCTCTCCCCCGGCGGAGGCTGGACGACGATCGAAGCCAACCGCAACGAAAGCGACAGCACCGAGTTTGTTTTCCAGTATTATTTGGGGGCAAGCGGCGTAAATGCCTCTGCCGAGAATAAAGCCGTGACCGCCTTGTATAACGAGATAACAAGGACGCAGTACTGTCTGTTTCACGAGATAGAGGGCTTTGACAATATCGTAAATATTTACTCCATAAACCGCAGCCCCAATAAGGAGCTGACGGTCGATCCCGCTTTGTACAAGGTTTTCAGTCAATTCAAGGAGCATAATTCCCGCTATATCTATTTGGCGCCGATCTACGAGCAGTATAACGATCTGTTTTTCTGTACCGACGACAGTCAGCTGTCCGATTTCGATCCCGTAGCTTATCCCAAGGTAAAAAGCTCTTATGAAAGCACGCTAAGGTTTGTTAACGACCCCGATTCTGTTGAAATACAGCTTTTGGGAGACAATAAAATCAAGCTTTTTGTGTCCGATGAGTATCTTAAATACGCCGAGGAAGAGGGTATCACCGATTTTATCGGTCTGATGTGGCTGAAAAATGCCTTTGCGGTGGACTATATCGCCGACGAAATGACGTCCAGAGGCTACTGCTTCGGCTCGGTTTCCAGCTATGACGGCTTTGTGAGAAATTTTGACAGCTTGAGCAGCACTGATTACACCTTCAATCTGTTCGATCAGCCCACAGCGGGAGGCGAAATTTACCAAGCCTCCGCAATGCAGTATCTTAACAGGATCAGCATAGTTTTTTTGCGGGATTACGACCTTAACTCCTTAGACGTTCAGCATTATTACAAGCTTCAAAACGGCGAGGTCAGAACGCCTTATCTCGATATAAACGACGCACTCCCCAAAAGCTCCCTGAATAATTTGGTCTCTTATTCCAAGGATAAGGGCTGCGCCGAAATACTGCTTGAAATACTCCCCCTTTACATTGATCGGAGCTTTGATGAAGCTGCCTTAAATTCATTGACGGATAAAGGGATCAATTCGATTTATTTCAAGGATCACACCCTTAACTACAACGAGGAGGGTCTGAGGCTTTCCTATTTGTTCAACCAAGACGGCGTTGAGTACAAAAGCAAATATATTCGCTGAAAAAAGCCCCGTTCACCGCATAAACCGCAGTGGACGGGGCTTTTGCCGTATTCATTTTACAAAAAAGTAGCAGATAAACGCCAAGATCAGCGTAACTCCTGCGATGATCCAGTTTCTTCGCATAAGCTTCTGCAATTTGTTTTTATCGTCGCTTTTGTTTGTTTTTTTCATTTGTGCTCCTTTCCCTTTAGGGATCGGTTCAATGACGCACATCGACCTTTCCCGCCAATACCTTTACATAATCCTCGTAGTTTTCCTTAAGCAGCCTCGGTGTATCCAGCTCGTAGGGGCATTTTGACTTACACTGCCCGCAGTTAAGACACTCCTCTATCTGCTTCATATTTTTTTGCCATACGTCGGAAAGCCATGCTTCGGAGGGCGCTCTTCTGAGCATAAGGGACATTCTGGCGCAGTTGTTTATTTGGATCCCCACCGGGCAGGGCATACAATAGCCGCAGCCTCGGCAGAAGTTGCCGCCAAGCTGCTCCCTGTCCGCATCGATAATGCCCTTAAGCTCCCCGTTCATGGTCGGAGCCTCCTTCATATAGGAGATCCACTCCTCAAGCTCCTTTTCTCTTTGTATTCCCCAAATCGGCAGCACATTGTCATATTGTCCTATAAAAGCACAGGCGGCACGGGAATTGGTAATTATCCCTCCTGCCAGCGCCTTCATCGCAATGAAGCCCATGTTATGCCTCTGACATTTGTCCGCAAGAGCCAGCTCTCTTTTCGAGGAGAGATAGCTGAAGGGAAATTGCAGCGTTTCGTACAGTCCCGATTCTATACATTCCTCCGCCACTCCGATTTTGTGTGCGGTGATCCCGATGTGGCGTATCATGCCCTGCCGCTTGAAATCCTCCATAAGCTCGTACATTCCCGTGCCGTCCCCGGGCTTAAAGCACCGTCCCGCACAGTGAAACTGATAAATATCCACGTAATCGGTTTTCAGGGTTTTAAGCGAGGTCTCCAGCTGCTTTTTCATTTCCTCGGCGTTTTGCGCCATGGTTTTGGTTGCGATAAAAATATTGCTTCTGACCTCGGACAGGGCAAGTCCGATCTTTTCCTCGCTGTCGGAATAAGCTCTTGCCGTGTCAAAGAAAGTAAATCCGCCCTCATAAGCTCTCTGTAAGATACCGATGGAGCGCTCCACCGAATCCCTTTGCAGCGGCAAAGCGCCGAAACCGTTTTGAGGGGTGGTGATCCCCGTGCTGCCGAGTGTGATGTTTTTCATATGCGATACTTCCTTTCCGTTTATATCGCTCCCCCGTTTTTGTTTGCCGCCTTGCCGAAATTCCTCGGGATCTGATCGGCGGAGCAATAATTCCATGAAATGACGAACCTTCTTAAACCATTATATCATAAAAAGAGAATTTTGCAAGGCAAAATTCGATACAATTAAAAAGATAAAACGTTCTCAAACATTAAAATAAAATCTTCCTCTTTCCGCAGTTTGAGGTTGTTCTATCATAAAAAGAGAATTTTGCAAAGCAAAATTAGCAGACTGTCGAAAAAGTCCAATGTGGAGGCAAATTATGAACTTGTACAGCGGGCGGGTCAAGACCCGCCCCTACATTATGCACGAAAAAATGCATTGCGTAGGGGAGGGTCTTGACCCCATAGCCGGGAACTTAAGAAAAAAGAATATCCATATTTGCCAAAATGTGTTAAAATAAGTTTGCACACAAATCCAAACACAAAGTAGGTAAACATGGACAAGTTTAATTATACATTAAAAATCGAAGAAATTCAAGAGATAAAGAAAAAAATCAGAAAAATTAAGAGGCAGGTAATAAATCAAATTAAAAAACCAACCTCATACGCCGAAAACGATACCGTAGGCGCAGTACTGTGGGATTGTTTATCAAAAAGATTTACGGAAAGCAGATAAAAGCTATCACTGCATTGTGGGAAAGCACACCCTCAATTTTTCGGTGTTTTTCGGCAACCGCTTAGTGCGCTGCGTCATGCAGAGCTTTGGGCGGTTGCACGCCGCTTCCTGCGGCTGCGAAGCAAAATGAACTTCCTTAAGGGAAATTCGAGAAAAAATGAGACTAAAACGAGCTGAGGAGAGAGCCCAACGGGCGACCGACGAAGCCGTTTCCCTTTTGCAAAAAACCGCAGCCGAAGCTGCGGTTTTTTGCAAAAGATGTGACATCGTTACCAAATAGATTTTTGGGAAATATACATAAAAATACGCTCCACATAGATTGGGAGCATATTAGGAGCCGCCTTGCGGCTGTGACATCGTTACCAAATAGATTTTCGGAAAGCAGATAAAAGCTATCGCTGCATGGTATCGGGTATTTCATATGAAGTATCTGCAAGCTTCCACACATCATCGTCAAGCTGTATAGTCACTCTTACAGTTCCTTCGTTGGAAAAACTATCCTCTGCATTTACCTTAACACTTATGCTGTCATCAGACTGCTCTATAACAGCACAAGTATCATAATCGTAGTCCAAAAAAGATTCCACCACAGCCCCTTCAAGAACATTGAACGGATTTTCTATGAACGTGGTAACGTGCATATATATTTGTCCTTCCACTACTTTGAAGGATTCATCGATCAAAGCTTCGCACCGCTTCAGCAAATCGCCTGTGAGAGTGGTCTGCAAATTCTTCTTTAGGCTTTCAATAGAAGTGTTATTGTCGATAACAACCCAATCCCATGTACCTTCGAGGTGATAATAATCACTATAATAATCGCCTTTTTTAAGAATCGGTGGATTGAAATTTCGAACATTATAAGATAAAATCAAGTCGTGATAGCTTTCTATAAGCTGCTCAACAGTTTCCCTGACAGCTTCAGCGTCAAGACAATTGTCGTTGGATGCTTCACTGTCTGTCGTTACAGTTGGTGCGGTGGTTTCCGTGACGTCTTCCTCAGCCTTGACAACCGAGGTTATGTTTTCAGTCGCTTCGGAGCTTTCCGAGTAACTTATGCTTGATGTTGTCGTGCTTGTCTGCACGTTTTCATCCACTGCCGATTGAGTGGAACAACCAGTCATAACTACCATTACAGAAATTGCAAGAAAAGGCAAATATTTTTTCATTTGTTACCTCAGTAAAATTGTTGTTATTTTTTAAAAGAATAATATCCAGTTATGGAATAGCCTGCATCTACATAGCTCTGAAGTGTGGTGTAATTGGTATAGTACGCAGGGTCACGAATCAAAATTTTTGTTCCATCGTAACCATAACATACAACGAAGTGCATATCATCAGCGCCCTTTATAATAAGTCGAACTATAACGGGGTGACCGCCCGCAATTCCGTAATTACCCTTGACCTTAGTCAGAATAGTATCATAAGAATAGGTAGAGGATTTTTCATAATACAGCGTTGTCCAACCAAAATATTTAGCAATACACGATAAATCAAGGTCTACTGTATTCATACCCGCATTCTTAAGCTTTGTGTTCATCGTGCCTGGTGTCTCACTGGCATTGTTAAGGAAATTGTAGTACATTGTTGTACAAGTGAGCAAACAGCCTGATTTGCCAATAGTGTCACTTGAATTTGACGAAGACGTGCCAAGATAATCGTTAGACCAACTCTGTCCACTCTGATAAAGCTGTTTTACCGCTAATGAGTATGCTTCCTGGTATGCTTCCTGATTTATCCATTGCTTGTCGCACCAACGGAGCGAACCGCCATATACTATCTGTGTCCATGTGTAGCCGCCAGATGTAGTATTTGTTCCAGTAAGATAAACCTTGGTATTTGCAGCAAGCTGTGTTACTACCGTACTGGAAATGCTTGCTGCTGTTCTGACGTTTACAGGTGAATTAGTTGTACCGACAGTATACTGTTTGTAAACGTTAAACAAAGTAGAGCCGTCCGTATCGGTTATAGCTGAATAATACCCGTATCTGCGTGCTTGAACCACTTCTGACTGCTTCCAACAGGACTAACAATTTCCGTAGCGGGATAGTATCCGCCCTTTACACATCTTGATACCAGTGAACCTGATGTAGACGGGCTTGTTCTTATTGCCGCAGTGCCTGCGGAAAGATAGATGTTTTTTGTGGTCTGTGTGGTTGTTCCACTTGTTCCAACTGCCCCGCTTGTATCATCTGAAATGTAACATTCAGCTAAACCACTGTTTGTAAAGTTTTCCATTTTAAATCTTCCTCTCCTTTTTTAGGGGATTATTTCTGTTTATTCCCCTTTATCATTTTCTTTTTGTGTTTCTTTCTTTTTCTTACCTGAATTTTCTGTATCTGTATCAACCAATTTCTTTGAAGCTGAGAACGACATAAAAAACCCAAGTATCTTTGCATAAAACTCCGCTGCAAATTTTTTCTTCAGCTTCATATACAAGTCCCCTTTATTTTGTTATAATGTTTCTGCTTTTGGTTTTTATAAAATTGAAATTGCCATTGCAGAAAAAACGACAATAAAAGGATAATCAACCTACAAGCAATAAGACCATTCCCTTCTATACCGCCAATAACGGATTTTTAGTTTATCCAAACGCTATTGGAAGTGTTGTCAACGCTCTGAGAGCTGACGAACAAGCCGCTTTCCTTTGCGTAATGGGTACAGGTGACACGGTAGTAATAACCGCCTTTGACTGAAACAGAATAGTTGTTGAGATTATAGCACTCTCCTTATTTTAGAGTAGTATCAAATTCATCAATATATAATATACAATTATCCACGGTAGGACAATCCAACCTATATTCATTATAGTATATTTTGGAAATTTTTTCAAGCCATTTATCAGAAAACGTCGAATTTATTCATGGCAATCTGTTTTTTCGTTTAATTGACTAAGTTCTTAATTATGTTTTTATATATAATCACAATTTATTCCGTATTCACTTTGTTGAAATTCGAAACCTTTGGGCTTCGGATTTCAACAAAATGATTACATATTCATAGAAAGTCCTATATCTTCATCTTCTTCCTGTTCATCGATCTGATCTTCTACCTGTTCTTCATCTTCAGAAGGCTCTTCTGCCTCGTCCATTTCCTCATCTTCGCAGAGGTTTTCCGTTTCTTCGTCCTCGCCGTCAAAATCGTCCGAAATTTTTGAGTTTCCTTGTTCTTCGGGTCGTTCCTCTATTTCCTCTAAAGGGTTCTCACAATCGCTCACAGCGGCTGTTTCTTGCTGCTCTGCCTGTTCTTCCTCTGTTTTTTCTTCGGATTCGGTATGTTTATCGCTTTGGGCAGCCCTCTGTGTCAGATCCCGCTCAATTTCGGTTTCAATCAATCCGATCACAAAATCTTTCTGTGAAATATTATTGCGCTGTAAATAGTCCTTTATCTGCTGAAACAGTTCCTCCGGCACTTGGAATGCCAATGTCCTCATATTTCCCATGGTTTTTGCCTCCGTCATATTAATTTTAGGGTGTAATTCGTCTTGTACGGCAAGAGTAATAAACTCCGCCATCGTCATTTCGTGTTTTTTAAGGTACTCTCTGATCTCCGCATGAAGGTCAGCGTCGATCTTAACCGTAATACCTTTCTTTTCGTTGCTCGGCATTGTTTTTCTTCCTTTCCAAAAGTTTTCTAAATACGGATTCCGCAGTTTCTTCAACTGTGGAATCTGTTTCCGCTGCTTCTATCAGAAGCAATTCATATAACTCTATCGGTATTTCAATATCCGTTTAACTCCTTTCCCACCTCAAATCCGCCTTTGAAGGTGATTTTAATTTTATTTTTATCCATAACCGTAATCTTTTCAATAAGCTGTCTTACAACTATATCATCATATTCAGTTATGGCAAAACCCTCTTTTTCAAGCCGTTCCAGTATCATATCAAGTTCTGCCGAACTTCGCTGCGTTGCCGCCTGTTTTGCTTTTTCGGTTTCTATGAATTTCCGCAGCGCTTTCATTTCTTCGCTGAATTTTTCTATGTCTGCCATTGCTGTAGCTGCTGTTTCGGGTACGGTTGCTAATTTTATCAGCTCATCTATATTGTGGGCAAGCTCGTCTATTCGCTGTTGCGCCGCTTGTACGCTTCCGTTCATATTTGGATCAAGCACCTCGGTTATACTTTCTCTAAGCACTTTTGCCACATCGTCCTTTACTTCGCAAAACTCGTTTATAGCGCTGAATATTGCTTTGTGAAGCGGTTCTTCATCTATGGTTGGAGAGCCATGGCATTTTCTTTTTCCGTACTGGATTCTGTTGATACATCTCCACTTTATCTCCTTGAATCCCTTTGCCGTCCACGTCACTCTGCGGTAGTGCGCTCCGCATTCTCCGCATATCAACAATTCCGACAAGGCATATTTGGCACTGTATTTGCCTTGCTCGGTTTTGGTGAGCTTTTCGGCTATGGAACGCTTTGCGGAGCGCCGAGCCATTTCCTCTTGAACTCTGTTGAAATCCGTTCGGGATATTATCGGCTCGTGGTGGTTCTTCACCAAGTACATCGGCAGCTCGCCATTGTTTTTACGGCTCTTTTTGGTAATGCAGTCGGTTATGTAAGTCTTTTGCAGAAGAGCGTCGCCTACATATTTTTCATTTGTAAGTATGCGTTGTATTACGATTTTTCTGTAGGGAGAGTTGCCGCCCTTTGTTGTCAAGCCTCGGTTGTTCAAGCTGTCTGCTATCTGCTCCATACTTGCTCCCTCAAGGTATTTGCGGAAGATTTCTCTAACGATTTTCGCTTCTTCGGGAACGATTTCCGTATTTCCTTTCTCGGTTTTTCGATACCCAAGAAGTCGGGCGTACTGCATTGGGACGTTCCCATTTTTGAAGCTCTGTCGGATTCCCCAAGCTACGTTTTTGCTTATCGACTCCGATTCGGCTTGGGCAAAGCAGGACATTATCGTTATAAGCATTTCACTTTCCGCTGTCAATGTGTTTATATTTTCCTTTTCGGAGATGACTGCTATCCCAAGCACTCGAAGCTCTCGGATGTAATTTAGACTGTCAACCGTGTTTCGGGCAAATCGTGAGAGGGATTTTGTAAGTATCACGTCAATTTTGCCTTGTCTGCAAAGTCGTATCATTTTGAGGAATTCGGGGCGTTTCTTTGCTTGTGTTCCCGTGATACCCTCATCAGCAAATACACCTGCCATTTGCCATTCGGGGTTTTTGTTGATCTTCTCGGTGTAATATTGGATTTGCGCTTCGTAACTGGTTTTCTGCTCCTTGTCATCGGTGCTGACACGACAGTACGCTGCTACCTTTAAGCACTTTGCCGCCTTTTTGAGTTCTTCTTTGGGTTTGGCAGGAATCATTACAATTTTCATTTCACCGGGTATTGTTGCTGTTGTCATTTTACGTTCACCTCTTTTATGGTTGCATATTTTAATTGAGTGCACTCTATTATAAGTGTTTCAATATTATCTTTACTCGAATTTTCGGAATCAAGCAGCCGATTGATTTCGTTGGTCATTCGCTGAATTTCTTCGGTCGGTTCATAAAGCATTGCTGTAGTTTCTATTTTTTGTGGATTGTCCTGCGGAATGGGTTTACGGTAAGTATTTCGTTCTGCTTTTATCCGAGCCGCCTCTTCAAAATCTTGCTCTGTGATTATTTTTGGATAACCGTTTTCGCCGATATACTTTTTGTTTTCAAGTATGCGGCAGACCATATTTTTGTTCCATACGGCTTTGCCCGTATTGTATGGTATGGTCATTTCTTTGGCTATGATTTTCAGCGACTTACCGTTTATGTAGCCCGAAAATATTTTCCGTACCGCTTCCGCTTCACTCTCATTGATTGTGTATTTGCCGTTTACCACGCAGTAGCCAAACGGTATATTCCTGTTTTTCAGCATTTTCTCACCTCTCGATCCGCTCCGTAAAGCCAATTTGACCTATCAAGTCAAACCGTATTTCTTTTTCCGACAGTACCGTGATTCTTTCAACGATTTGTCCAAACTTGATTTCGTCAAATTCGGTTATCGGCTCGGCTTTCTCGAATATTGCTATCAGATTTCGCAGTTCGTCAAGCCTGTCGCTGTTCTTATCATCAAGGTTAGCGTGAAGCTGTTTTTGGGCGGTTATCAGCTTGCGGTCAAGCTCTTGGGTTCGTTCCTTGAAGTACGCTCCGTCCAAAGTTCCTTGTGTGTTTAGCATATTAAGCATATATGTTTGCTGTTTTATTTCGGCTATTTCTTTACGAAGCTCCGAAAGCTGTGTATTGCCCGATTTTCCTTTTTCTGACAGAGATTCAAGCTGTCGAAGCGTTGGTGCAAGAATGATCTTGTAATGTGCTTGAAGCTTGTTCCAAAACCTGATAAATGCTTTTTGAAATTCACTTTCCTTTATTTGTCTGATAGGGCAGTTTGCGGCCGATTCATCGTGATTTCTGCATACCCAGCGCACATAATTGTTATGTGCTTTTAATCTGAATGCGCTTCCACAGTTTCCGCAGTAAATTTTCTCTCTGAACGGGCTGCTCCTTGTTGCATAACCGCTTGGTTTTTCTCGTTCAGCAAGTATTTTTTGAGCGGTATCAAATGTGCTTTTTTCAACAATCGGTTCGTGCGTTCCGTATATGTAATATTGCTCTTTTTCGCCGTGATTCCTGAGCGTTTTAAAGGGCAGCGTATCACTTGTATATTTTTTCTGAAGTAAACTGTTGCCGATATATTTTTCATTTGTCAATATACAGCGTATCGTGCTGCGCAGCCAAGCCTCTTTTCTTACCCTTTGTGAATTAAGTCTTGTTGCTATTTCGCTCATTCCGAATCCGCTTACATACCATTCAAATATTTGCCTAACAACTTTTGCGTTTTGGGGATTGATTTTTAATTTTCCGTCAACGTAATCATATCCGAACGGCGTAGAAGCATTTTTGTATGTGCCGTCCATCATACGCTTTTTGATTCCGAGCCGACAGTTTTTAGAAATTGACATTGATTCCTCTTGAGCAAACTGACTGTATATCGCCAACATCATTTCCGAACTGATTTCGCTTGTGTCGATATTCTCTTTTTCAAAGTATACCGATATTCCGAGGGTTTTCAGCTCTCTGACCGCTTCAAGGCTGTCCTTTGTGTTCCTTGCAAATCTTGATATTGATTTGGTAAGCACTCGGTCAATTTTTCCTTTTCGGCAGTCGTTCAACAGTCTTTGGAACTCGGTGCGCTTTTCCGCCGAGGTTCCGCTTATTCCCTCGTCTAAGTAGTATCCCAAAGCGATACAATTACATTTTGCCCTTATACTTTTTGATTTTGCCTTGAACCTTTTAACTTTGCCCCTATACCTTTTGATTTTGCCTACACTTTTTAATTTTGCCTCTTGGGTGTTGCCGTACATTTTAATTTTGCATAGTGAAAGCCGGACATCCCGCAATCCGCAAGGTGTCCGGCTGTGTGCTGTTCTTTATCCCACCGTGATTTCTGTTCCATTCTTGAAGGTGAACCGTACATTCTTCCTTGAGAAAACCGTCACGTGGTCGAGAAGGTTGAACCACAGGTCATCTGTAAATTCCTGCACATCCGCATCTATCTCAGCCAGGTCTTTGAGGAACGCCTCGATCATTTCACGCTTGGCCTGACGCTCCATGATTTTTGCGCTGACCTTGTCAAGCCGGTCCTTTGTTCTGTCATAGCGGTCGGAAAGGGCGTCGTACTTCTTTTGGTAATCCTTCTGATTCTGTGCAACATGGGCGTTCTCGCTGATGCATTGCTCGACCAGTTCCGTCACTACCATGACCTCCTGCTGCAAGGCGGCCTGTTCCTTTTCCAGTTCGGAGGTGTCGAACATCCCATCCTTGATTTCCTCAAAGGCGGCAATGATATCATCCTGTTCCTCTCCGAGCCTCCTTATGGCTTTGAGGTACAGTTCCTTGATGGTGTCCTCGTCAAGATGCGGTGTTTTGCATTTCTTCCCGTCATCGTATTTGTGGTTGCACCGCCATATGACCTTGCGGTACTTGTCGTTGGAGTGCCACACCTTGGAGCCGTAAAACCCGCCGCAGTCGTCGCAGCGTATCTTGCTGGAGAAGATGCTCACGCACCCGTGCCGATCCGTATCGCCGAACCGTCTCTGCATCTCCTTTTGCACCCTGTCGAACTGTGCGGGAGGGATGATTGCCTCGTGGTTTCCTTCCACATAGTACTGCGGCACCTCGCCCTCGTTCTTCTTTTTCTTCTTGGTGAGGAAATCCGTGGTGTAGACCTTCTGGAGCAGGGCATCACCTTTGTACTTTTCGTTCGTAAGGATGCTCTCGACCGTTTTCTTGCCCCAGTTCTTTTTACCGCCTGGTGTCGGGATGCCCTCCTCGGTGAGCTGCCGCGCTATCGCATACGGTGTTTTCCCCTGCAGGAAAAGCCCGTAGATCCTGCGAACGATTACAGCCTGTTCCTCGTTCACCACAAGGTTGCCGTCCTCGCCCCGGTCGTAGCCGAGGAACCGCTTGAACGGCACCGTGACCTTTCCATCCTGGAACCTCTTTCTTTGGCCCCATGTGCAGTTCTCAGAAATGGAGCGGCTTTCTTCCTGCGCAAGGCTCGACATGATGGTCAGGAGAAGCTCGCCCTTTCCGTCAAATGTCCATATGTTTTCTTTCTCGAAATAGCACTCCGTCCCGTTTTCCTTCAGCTTTCGGATGGTCGTAAGGCTGTCCACCGTATTCCTCGCAAAACGGCTCACGCTCTTCGTGACGATCAAATCGATGCGTCCAGCAAGCGCGTCCTCCACCATAGAATTGAATCCGTTTCTATGTGTCGTATTACAGCCGGTTATGCCTTCGTCAGCGTATACGGCAACAAACTCCCAATCCTTGCGCCCCTTGATGTAATTCGTGTAGTAGTCCACCTGCGCCTCATAACTCGTCAACTGTTCATCCCTGTCCGTGGAAACGCGGGCATAGGCGGCCACCTTCCGCTTTTTCCTGCTACCGAGGGGAGATGCTGTAAACTTGCTGATGGTGGCCGGTATAGTGATTACGTTTTTTGCCACTTCTTTATCCTCCCGTCTCTGAATGTATATTCCAGACTGCCGTCTTCGTATGCCGTGATGTGGTCAATCTGCTCAGTGAATGCGTCACCGTCGAAGTCATCCATTCCCATGATGTAGGCGGATACCTTTCGGATATTGAAATCCGCCTGGTCCTTTCCGTTGCACTCCGTCCTGACCTTGTGCTTGCCGGAGCACCGCCAGTACACATACTTTCCGTAGCCGCAGTATCTGTGGTACAGGTTCCCGCAACAGGCGCATTGGACTTTGCCGTTAAATTCATCTGTCGAGGTTGTCTCATGGCGATTGCTCCGCAGCTTGAGCGTCTCATATGTTCTGACCGTACCACCCCTCAGATGAAAATCAATGCTGCCGGAGCCCTGCACGACCATGCGGTCTACCGTTTTCGTGAAGTAATCCTCATCGAAGGTTTTCTTTCCCATGACCCTGCAGAAGATGTCCTTTATCTCCGAATCGGGATAGTTCACGCTGTCGCAGGTGATATCGTGCGTACTCTTCGCTCTGCAATACCAGTAAAGATGGCCACCGTCAGTCGTATCGCTTATGGCTCTGCCATACCGTCTTCCGCATTTGCCGCAGAAGATTTTCCCATCGAAAAGATGTCGCGGTCGCTTGCTCTCCGGCTTTGGCTTTTTCGGTTTCACGGGCTTGGGCGGCATCTGCCACCGTCTGACCTCACCACCGTAAAGCTGCATCTCGATACTGCCGTCCGCAAGAGAGGTGATCTGCTTTACAGAATTTTCGAAGGTTTCTTCATCGAACCCATCCATCCCCATCAGTTCCGCACAAATCTCCATCAGCTTATGTTCAGGATAATTGTGGCTCTTGCAGGTGACTCCAGGCTCTTTCTTGCTCCTGCATATCCAGTCCACATATTCTCTGCCTCTTACCTTACCCTTCTTCCTGGTGAAATTCGCTCCGCACACGGCACATTTGAACTTCCCGGTAAAACAGTAGGTCGGATTCAGCAATGAAGCCCTTCGCTCCATTTCTGCCTTAACCTTTGCGTATGTGTCGCGGTCTATGATCGCCTCATGGCAATCCGCCATGTAATACTGCGGCAGCTCCCCACGATTCGGAACCTTGTTCTTCGTAATGGGATCTTCGATGTAGCACTTCTGTCTTCGGATATCCCCGGCGTAGACCTCATTGAAAATAAGCTGCCGTACTGAGGCTTCCTGAAATTCATTTCCCAGGGTGGTGCGTATGCCCGCCTCGTTCATCCTGTCCGCTATGTCCCGCAAGGCGACGCCGTCAATGTACATCTGGAACATCCATCTGACCGACTCGGCTTCTTCAGGAATGATTATGTACTTTTTCAGCTCGTCGTCATACTGATATCCGAGAATGTGCTTGTTCGCCGCACCGATCTCTCCGTTCTTGAACCGCTTGCGGATGCCCCACTTTACATTCTCGGAAATGCTGCGGCTCTCCTCCTGCGCAAAAGAAGCGAGGATGGAAAGCATCAGTTCTCCATCCCCGCTCATCGAATTGATCTGTTCCTTCTCGAACCGAACCTCGACACCGATTTCTTTCAGCCGTCTGACCGTGTTCAGCAGGTCAACCGTGTTCCTTGCAAATCTTGAAATCGACTTGCAGAGGATGATGTCGATTCTGCCCGCCTCACAGTCCTCCAGGAGACGGACAAACTCACTGCGTCCTGCGACGAGGGTGCCGGTTATCCCGGAATCAGCGTACACGCCTGCGTATTCCCATTCGGGATTCTTTTGGATGAGATCGCTGTAATAGCTCACCTGTGCGGAAACGGAGTGCATCAGCCGCTCGGTGTCCTTGGACACCCTTGCGTATGCAGCCACTTTTTTCTTTGCCGGAAGTGCCTTGATGCCCGGCTCGATCTTCGTGATTTTCGGCATAAAATCAACTCCTTTCCGACACTATATATCACTCTGAACCCTACTTATATCAAGTCTTTTCCCGACAATAATGTAGACAAAGTTGGCTTGTATTTTTCGAGCAGGATTGTATCAATTTGAGTGAATTCCTCCTCGGAGATGATGCCGCGTTTCAGCATCTCCTTTGCCGTTTCGAGGCACAACAGGTACATCTTTTCCGCACGGAATTCCTCTTCACTCATCGGTACCACCTCCGAATCGATCAGAGATATAACAGGAGTGAGAGCAGTACTTACGCTTGGCATTGCCATAGGCAGAGAACGGCTTACCGCAATGCGGGCAGGTGAACTGATATACCGCTTTCCGATTCAGCTGTTCGGGATGCTCCTTCCACCATTTGACGCGGCAATCTTTGGAGCAGAACACGCGGCGTTTCATGCCATCTATCTGCATCAGCGGTTTCCCACACTCCCGGCAGCCGTCCGTGACGGTTATCTCCTTTGTCGGTTTCTTTATATCCTGCAGACCGTTCCTGCGGCAAAAGGATATGACCGCATCCCTGGAAACATTGACCTGCCTTGCTATTTCCGCATAGCTTAGACCTTCTCCTCGAAGGTTCCTGATCTGTTCTTTCTGAAATCCATCCATGACTGAGACCTCCTAAGTCACAGTCAAAAAATATGCGCCGGATTTTAACCTCATAACAAAAAAGAGCCTGTGAACACTCCACGAACGGGAATGCCCACAGGCTCTCAGACAAATTCAGATATTCTGCATCATACACGGACTGTATAGTCCAGCGAAATCCATCCTGCGCCGATCTTCAGCCGTCCCCAGCCGGCGGTCGAGCCTTTGCCGAACTTGACCTCAACGATTGTGTAAATTCCAACGGGGATATACTGCGTCCTTGCGTAGTCCGTCCCCGATCCTTTGCGGATATTGAGGTCGGTAATACTGACCTTCACGAGGAACGGAACGTCCGGCGTGACGGGAGTAGTTGTTTTCGGTGTGTAGATGTTTACACCATTTACATCAAACACACTATATCCCGGATTGGCGTCAGCGCACTTTTTAGCGTTCTCCAAAATCTTGTACGCGCCTTTCTGCGTCTTGGAATCGGCCCAGATCTTACGGACGCGGTACCATGCAATAGCCGTCTCGCTCTCTTTTACATCGAACTGCGTAAGGTTCCACCGCTCGATGATCGAGCAGAGATTCTCCACATAGGTCAGACTCGTGGCATAGCCACCGTCCTTGATGATCTGCACGGCTTTCTTATAGTCGGTGCAGCCTTTCAGACCGTCATAGCGGAGTTTATTTCCATTCTTTGCACCCAGCAGATAAGCGGAATGGTCTGCAATGGAGTCCTCCACGCATGGATATTTACGGAAATCAGCCGTGATCGTCTCGTAGCTCCCGTCAGCGTTCTGCTCCTTCGTCTGCTTGGTGTACTTGCTTTTGCCGTCCCAGGCCGAACCGCTCCAGGTATTGCCGGAGAGGGAGCATTTCATCCCGAACACGTTATTGGCGTTCTGCGCCAGTTCCGACTTTCCGTAGCCGGATTCGAGAATGAACTGCGCCATCGAAACCGATGCGAGAATGCCTGTTTTCTTCTGGTCAGCGGTAAACAATGCCCCGACACTCTTTACAACATCCGCCTCGGAAAGCCCGGAAAAGGCTGAAGCCCGTGTTCCCTGTGTAGTAGTGGTACCACTACCGAGAGCAGCCGTAACCTTTTCTGCAAGATCGCCCATCCTGGCATACATCCAGTTGCCGGGACAGCTTTTGTTTGCGAACCACCGATGGACGGTCAGGATCATCTCGCCGGACTTCGGCTCATAGGCGAGAGTCTTATCCTTATCGCCGAACCAGAGGAGCTTCGTCTTACCATTGCGCTTGCAAATGTCCACACATAGCTTGATGAGCGTCTGATAAACGACGTCTCGGAACGCATAGGGCTCCGTGGTGTCGGATGCGCATTCGATGGTGATTGCCCTTTGGTCGTTTGCATTGGATGAGGAACACCAGGAGCGGTTCTTCTCTTCCACATACATCCCGACACGACCGTCCTTGTCGATGCCGTAGTTACTGGATGCCTGCGTGGAGGACTTGGCGAACCAGTCTCCAAGTCCCTCCGCCGTACACTGACCGACCACACAGTGAGGAGTGATGCGGTCGATAGAATGTGTTCTCTGCCCGGAATGGTTCGGGCTGAGTTTGGTGTATGCCACCATAGAACTGTTTGTATAAGCCATTACTCGTCACCGTCCTTTCCATCGGTGTCGCGGTCATGGAGCTGCTCCAACACCGCTTTCAGCTTCTCCGGGATAGGCAGTCCAAGGTGCGCCGCATTCTCCGTAAGGCTCACGCCCTCGTTGGAGATGTAGAAGAAGATCACCGCAGTGCGAAGGACGCTGCCCGTTCCGATGACCTGCACATCGAGGATGTTGGCGATCCCGACGAGCAGGAAAATCAGTACCTTCTTTGCGATGCCCTTGAAGCCCACCTCCGAAGACAGCTTCTTATCCGCGACGGCGCACATGACTCCCGTGATGTAGTCAATCACCACGAACGCCACCAGCGCGATGAGCAGACCGTCACAGCCGCCGAGGAAGTAGCCGAGCCAGCCCCCGACCGCCGTAAAAATGAGTTGAATAGTGTTCCAGAATTCTTTCATACGCTTTTACCTTCCTTTCTCTGGTTGAATTTTGTGTATGAAAAAAGCGACTGCCCATTGTGGACAATCGCTGTTTTCCGAAAGTATTGTGTTGTTTGTGTTTTACCTTACAAGGTGATTTTCTCTCCGGTTATAATATCGCAAATCGTTGTTCCTTCTCCGAATGCTGCCCGTGCCTCGGCAAGCATCTCCACATCAAATCCTCTGTGGTTGTTGCGGTAGGCTTCCATCTCCTTTGCTACTTGCACCTCGCGCTTTGTTGCCGTTGCTTCCGGCGAGAACCATGTCGCTCCCGCGAAAATCAGTTTTTCGACCACATCTGCCGGGAGGTAGGAACCATTCGTTTTCCACTTGGCAGCACCGTCTTCCTCCACCTCGATCTTGTCTGCCTGGTTCAAAAGCTGCTGTGCTTCTTCGTGGGCATTCTTCTTCCAGAACTCTCCAAGTTCCCCGTTCCATTCTCTTTCAAACCGTGTCATTTCCGTATCCTCCGTTCGTTTTGGTATGTACATATATCACATTTATCAAGTTAATTCGGAGCATAATCTGTACAAATATCAGAGGTAGAAACTGTGTATTGTTTTCATGGTGTCAGACCTGTTTTGGCAGCCATTCCCAGAGCCGCAGATCTTCCTGCCCAAGGGACCACATACACATTCCCCGAAGTTTCCACCGATAAGCCGCCTCGTTCGCCCAATAGACGAGGGAGTCCACATCCTGGTAATAGAGGATGGAGAAGCCGTCCGCATCGCCGAGGAACAGGCGGGAAATCCAGATGTTGATGTCCACGGGGATGACCATTGCCTGGTAGTCGTTGCCGCAGGATAGCGAAGTCATATCATCCGAATGGAAAAAGTCATAGTCCATCGAGATGTCCTCGCTCCTGGTGGATATCTCCTCCACATCAGAAGTCAGCGTGAACACCTGGAACTCACTGTCCCATGTGCAGTTGCTCCTGCTGATGCGGCCGTAGGATTTTGTCGTTCCGTCCGGCATGACCACATCGAAACGCTCATACGGCTCGTATGTCCAGGCATCACCCAGGCGCATCAGTTCACAGACCGTCCGATTGTCGGAGCGGTACCCGGCATAGCCGCCGGAGAAGCCGCTGACCGTTGCCGTGAACCGCAGCGTATAGGAGGAGCCAGAATACACGCGCACCTTGTTTCCCCGGATACGCATCTCCACCGTGTACATGGATGGATCAGTCCGAAGGTCTGCGTTCGGCGTCCTCGTGATCTCCTGACTGTAGCTGCCAAGGAGCGTAGAGCCGTTGTATAACTCCACCGCCTGATTATCATAATTCAGACAGCAGAACAGATCTCCGCAGAATATGCCTGCCTTGCCGCTGCCGTTTGCAGGGAACGCCAGTCTCGCCCGGAGGTGGATGTCGGAAAAACCGTCATACTTCCATGCAAGCTGACCCTTGCCGTCAAGCTGGGAGTAGACACGCTCCGTGGAGTATTCATCTGACCGCCACACGGTAAAAGAGCCGGACAGCGTTGTCCAGTAGTTTGTTTCCAGCACGCCGTAGTCTCGGAAGTCCTCATACCAAACGAGTGCCGAGTCAGGCTTTCTTCGCAGCATCTCCAAAGTCAGCCGAAATCCTCGGTCGGGACCGACCATGCTGCCATCCACGTCCTTGAACTGTCGTGGGGAGAAGGAATAGGTCGCGTCTCCTGCGGACGGAGCTTCCGAAAAGGACGAGCAGACACGGAACCCGTAAAACTGTACGCCCTTCACATCGACAGAAATCTTTATGGTATGCGTTCCCGCAGAAAAGCTCACGCCGCTTGCAAGCGTAGTCCAGAAGGTAGTTCTCCAATACGGCCACCACAGGCAGCTCTCCGTATAGTGCGTGGTCGAACCGTCCAGCGATACATAGATGCCGTTCTTATCCCAGAAGGGATAACAGAGCCGCACCGCCACATCGTAAGTTCCCGCCGTGCTGACGGTGAATTGGTATGTGACGGAGCCTTCATCGCCAAGCGTGGCGATGCCGTTTTCTATGGACACGATGCCGGATGCGCTGGCGTAATTGCCGCCGTCATGGTCGATGATGATGTTTTCAAACTCCGTTTTCTGCTGCTTGCTATATGCAGTCAGATAGTGCCTGCCGTTATATGTCCCTGACATCTGCGGATATTCGTAGCTGTCGGCGTCCCGTCCCTCCATGTAGTCATACACATGAGGGAGTCCCCACGGCACTTTGTTGTTATCGTCCCAATACCCAACGAACGGAATGAACGGCTGCGGTGGCTGATCGTCCGTAAAGTTATACACGCCCTTCAGCCAGTTCTGCGCGGCGTAGTATGTCTGCGAGGTACCGCGATAGGTCTTTCCGATATTCTCCGGCAGGTCGTAAATCTGCCAGTTCCACCCATAGGCGGGCATCCCAAGGAACACCTTCTCCGTGTCCATGACCTTGGCGGCATAATCGTAGATACCCTCAAGCCAGGAACGAGGGGATACCGGTCCCGGTGCGGAGCCTGCCCATGCCATGCCGTAACTCATGATGGACGCCGTATCGCAGTAATTGTTAAGGTCGGCATACACGCACCAGTTCTCGCCGCCGACCGAGCCGTTGACGCTCGTCATACCCGGCAGGCAAATGTTCATCATCTTCGCGGAATCATAGCCTTTGACCGTGTTGTAGATATTGGCAAACATCTGCGTGGATGCCGCATGAGTGGAATAGCCATCGCCTTTTTCCAAGTCGATGTCGATGCCGTCACACCACGGGTATTTTTCCATGATGCGGACGATCTCCGAAAGGAACATATCCTGCGCACCGTTCGTATTATCCCGAAGAGCAGCGAAAATACTGTTGTAGCCGTCATTGGAAATCGTCAGCAGCCACTTGATATGCGGCCACTTGTTGATGTAAGTCATCATTGACGATATGGAAACACCCGTCTCGTAAATCTCCCCGGTAGCCCTGACTTTGAAGGAGAACAGTCCGATCTGGCTGATGCGGTCACCGTAGTCCCGCAGAGCGTTATACATCCTGGTGTTGCCCATGAAAGTCCACACCATGATTTTCTTTCCCTTTAATGTGTCCATCAGAGCAGTTCACCTCCATCGTCCATTTCCTGCATCGAATACAAAAGCTGTGCGGACTTACCCTGCGGGAGGGATACGATGTGTTTGGAATCCCACGCCGCACTGTATTGATAGAATCCGTACTTCGTTTCTTTCACACCGTTCCTTGTGCATTCTCTTGAAGATGCAAGCAGAGCCACATCGTCTCCGGCGTTCATGGCATTCGGGAAGGTCGCTTTCTGACCACCGACACCCTGCGCCAGCGTGACCATTCCTCCATCCATGTCCTGTTTCGGATAAAGGTGGATGTCAAGCCCCGCCGATGTGCCGCCGAGGTTCAAGAGGATCACCGTTTCTTCCGAACGGACGATGCCATTGAACCACACGGGATCGCTCGCTGATTCCTTCAGAAACCCTTTCGTCTGAGGCGTATATCCTGACAGCATATCACCCTCCTGGAGCATAAGGTCGGTAAACCAAATATCGCCCTCGCAGTCTGTGACAATCGGACGGACGGTAATATTGACCACACGCTTATCCTCTTTTTTGGAAATAACCTCTACAAAGCGTTCAAAATCAGCCATTTAATCACCGTCCTGTGTCCACTCTATCTCGCTTACATGACCGACCCAGCCGGAGGCAAGGGAGCCGTCCTGCAAATTCATATCCGTGATGTATACCGTCCCCGTGCAGTCATTCACAAATACTCTTACCGTGATCTTTGCGACCCTGCCGTACTGGGGACTCACCGTGCCATGCACATGAGTAAAACTTGCCATAGCGTCACACCTCCGTATCTGACGAGGATATGAGGTCTATCGTCCTCGTTTCCGTGCTGCCGTCCTCGTACTCGATCACGATCTCCACGCCGACCTGTCCGCTGCTGCCGAGACTGAGGTTCTCCGTGGCGATCTGCGCAGAAAAGGTATAGCTGTCACGGTTGGAGGGAGTAACGGTCTGCTCCATGTACTTGGTGGCGTTATATGCGCCTTCGCACTTAAAGGATGCCGTGCCTGTCACGCCGTTATCCCCATCCACCGAAAAGCCGGAATTTGTCCAATAGGCAAAGCCATCATCGCCACGGGAGTTTTTCAAATGGTTGAACGGCACGAAGTTCTGAAGCTGCTGGTTGTCGATGTAGTTCGTGCCCTCAAGGACATCTGCGGCGGCGTCCCACTGTGACGTGGAATCGCCAAGTTCACGGAGCGTGGTGGAAAGCTCCAGCACCGTGTTCCACGGCTCCTGCAGGTTGTATTCCCGGCGGACGATCCTCGTTTTGATGGAAAGGTCTAAATCCTCATCCACCACCATGACAATATCACCGAGGTTCCATGCTTCATGCTCATAGCCCGTCAGCACGGTCAAGTCCATTGCTTTCAGCACATAGGAAATTCGCGGCGCAGCGTAGTCCGCAAGGCGCATATTGGCAAACTCCAACATCTGATAAGGATTCGTGAAATTGGAACAGTCCAGCGTCTTGATACGGATTTCGCTTGTATAAGTGAAGTCCTCCACATAGGGCTTGCCGTCATTGATATTGGCAAAGTTCATGCCGTCCGCTCCGACAGCGTAAAGTCTTGTGATAAGGCTCGTGGTGTCAATCACCCTCTGGATGGATTTCATGTTCTTCTTGTAGCAGAACAAAGCCCCGGAGTCCGTGCCGGAGAAGGTCAGAAGGTTCACCAGCTTGTTGGCGTTATCAAAGATCAGGTCGCCGCCGTGGATATTCTGCACATGGCGGAGGATAGACAGCGCGTTATTCTCGGTCGATGTCCAGGTCCTCTTGGTGCTGACGTTGACCACGCCGACCTCCCATTCCGTGCCCTGTAGTGCATATGCCATCGGTACATCAGCGGTATCCGCCGTGAAAGTGTTTTCTTCCTTTTTGACAGAGAAGGACAGATCATAGAACGCCGCCTCCGCATACACGGAGGTGATCGCCTTGCCGCTCTCGTCCTTATCATCCGTGACTGTACGGATGCGGTAGGTATCGGATACAATGCGCACCTGCTTTTCGTTCTCTACATACTCGCGCTTGCTGTCCTTAAAGGGCAGTTTGAATTCCAGCGTATCGATGCCGTTGATCTCGCTGGTGACAATGATGTCGTAGGCGTTCTCAAGCACAGCCTCTGCGGTATCATCATCCCCGAGGATAACGGGACGCGCATAGCCAAGCTGCGAATACAGCGGTTTCGGATTGTCATACAGGCTGACGGCCGTCAGCACAGGAGTCCTTGCTGTATTCGTGGTGGCAAGTGTTATGCGGTATCGGATGTACTTTTTTGACGGAGACTGCAATGCTCCGCCCGTACCGAGGGAAATCCAGTCCGTCCAGGTGCTGAGATCATCCGATGTCGATGTCTCGACCAGCGAAACTGACGTTACACCCGGAGATGTTTCTGCCTTGACAGAAACTCTGCCCGTACCTGTTATCCCACACTCCGTGGCGGCTGTGATAAGCACACCGCTTTCAGGATAGACGGACTCGTCCGTTTTCAGCGTAACGACATCTTCAGTAGTCAGACCATCCACGTCTGATTCTGAGTCCGCGCCGTTTGCCGAAAGGGATTTCAGGAACCACTCTGCAAGATCATCCGCTGTCAGATCCGTATCGCAATTTAAGAACCAGTCGTCAAAGCAGCCCGCATACCAGTAGGAACTGTTCAGCATTCCCCATATAAGGTCTGCCGTGCAGGAGCGGTTCAGCGTTCCGCTTATCGTAAGCGCAGAGGAAGTCCACACTGTGCCGGACGCCCTGTCGCCGACCATGTACCACGCTTTCTGATTGTTCGGCTCTATCACTGCGGCGATGAAGTACCAGTTGCCGTTCGTAAATGAAAAAGACGGCGTGACCGAGGTATCAAGAATCAGGCTGCCCGATGAGTTGTATAGCATCAGCCTCGGCTTTCCACGGATAAGGGACAGGTAAAAGATCGGACTGCCCGTTTCTGCTCTTGTGGAAAGTATCGGCGTGTACGTGTTGCCCACGGAATAGGTGGTAGGCTTCATCCAGCCGCCGACCACGATACGCTCACCGATATCAGAGAACATCGTGCCGTCATTGGATACACGAAGATAGGTCTGCTCCGAGGACGGATTGTTGATGTTCATCTGAAAATAATTACCGAGATGCCCTGTCTTGAAATCGGCGGTCGTTCCGCTCCACTTGTTGATGTAAGCGTCGCGTCCGTTGCCGGAGGAGTCCGCCGTGCAGGTGTTTGCGTCAGGCTCGGATTCGTTAAATCTCCACAGGCCGTCCTTTCCCCAGGAGGAAGGCACCTGTCCTGTAAAGGCATCCTGTGTGTTCATCGTGTTTTTCAAAGCCATAAAAAATCACCTCCAGCGGCTCCTCGCCGATATTTCCAGTTCCGTAAAGGTCACAGAGTTTCCTGTGACAGCGACCGTGACCATATTTTCACCCACATTCAAAGACGGAAAATTAAGCTCCGACAAAAGCGGCAGACCGTTCCGGAGCGTATCTCCGTTTGCATCTACCACCTTTGCCGTCATGAGAGCGGAGTCGATGACAAGCGTTTCACCGCTGTTCAATCTGCCGACAATCTTTAACTCGCTGTCATTCGTGGTTATCGTGATGTATGTATCCGTGCCGGAAGGAATCACTCCCGTCAGCGAGTACACCGGCAGGGAGTAAGCGTTCCCAAGGGAGCGGGAAACCGTATGTGTCCCCACGCTCCCGATATCGTATGTCTCGTCCGTAGCGGCATAGGCATACGGATCGGGACATAAAAATACCAGGTCAAAGGTGCAGGAGTTACGCACTGCCTTGTCGAAGGAGAAACACTCGTTCAGCCTTGCGGAATACACCCGTCCCGGCTCCTTGTCAAGGACAAGCGGACACAGCCCACTGTCCGGGTTCAGCCACGCTATGATATCGTCCTTCAGCGAGAGGAAGTCCTCATCGCTTTTCCCCGGAGGGATAAAGCAGGAAATCTGTATCTTCCTCTCGCCGACGGTCTCCCCGAAATCGAAAACACCCTCATGCCCCGGCATGGTGATGGTATTGTTCCGCAAATCCGGCATACGGTTTTCAGTTGTAATTCTTGTGGCGATCCCTATAGACTGGGAAGTCGTACCGTTAAATGAAAATCCCATATCAGATATATCCTTTCGCCCGTCTGCCGGCATTTAAGAGCGTGTTCAGCTGCTGAGAAATCCTGCGGATATCGTCATCGCTCCTTACACTCATTTCCTGTATGTTGATAAGCGGCTGGTCGCCAGAAAGCGAAAGAGCCGCACCCTGCACCGCGTCCTGTATCATGGAGCGCAGCGAGGACACGCCCACCACAGCCTCGTCACCTGCTTCTCCGCCACCGAGGAGTGTTCCTCCGCTCTGGCCGAAGATCGTGGCGTCCTTTAAGATCATGCCGCCGGACATCGCCTTCTTGTACCAATCCACGGAGAAATGCGGTATGGGCGGCGGATTCAGCGAGAAGCTGCCGGAAATAGAGAAATGTGGCAGCTTGATCTTCGGCAGGCTCCAGCTGAAGTTGAACACCGATTTCAGCTTGTTCACGATGCCGGAAACCGTACTCCAGATGGTATTGAACACATTTGAGATGGTGTTCTTGATGCCGTTCACGATGTTTGAAATGGTACTCTTGATTGCATTAAAGCCATTGCTGATGCCTGACTTCATCGTGTTGACCACATTCATGACCACCGTCTTTATGCCGTTCCAGATGGAAGTGACCACGCTCTTTACGGCATTGAAAACAGTGAAGGTTGTGGTTTTTATGGCATTCCAAGCCGTGGAAATTACGGTCTTTATCGCATTCACCACGGTTGTAATTGCCATCTGGATAGCGTTCCAAACCGTAGAGATTGCTGTCTGGATAGCGGTCATCACAGTAGTTACTGTGTTTTTTATGCCCTCCCACGCTGCGGAAACAAAGCTGCTGATCGCGTCGACAACAGTGGTAA
This sequence comes from Bacillota bacterium, assembly GCA_023666805.1. Classification (GTDB taxonomy): domain Bacteria; phylum Bacillota; class Clostridia; order Oscillospirales; family Ruminococcaceae; genus Ruminiclostridium_E. Next base: position 3,330 of record JAMPBF010000001.1, on the reverse strand, counting down.
ATACATCACTGATCGTCTGCCATATTGAAATGAAGAAATCCTTGATGGCTGTCCATACTGCGGTCGCTGTATTTTGTATTCCCGTGATAATGCCGGAGAAGAAGCTGCTAATGCCGTTCCAGACTCCTACAAAGAAATCCTTTATCGAAGTCCAGACCTCATCCCATGAAGTCCCGAACAGACCGAGGAATGCGTCCAGAATGCCTTTCAGCGTATTCGTAATATTGGTAAAGGTATTGCAGATAAAATCCCAGGTGGAAGTGAAAATCCCCTTGATACCGCTTAATGCCTGGTTCCAATCACCTGTGAAGATGCCGACAAAAATATCAACGATATTGAGTATCAGATCCATGGCATAGGACAACACGTTTGCAATCTTCTGGAAAGCACCCTCAAACATCGGAGCGAGGATGGAACAAAGGCCGTCCCATACTGCTTTGATAACCTCTCCGATATCCGAAAAACTGAATCCCAGCTCATTCAGCTTATCTACAATGCCCTGCGTGAACGCTTTGAATTTCTCAACCAGTCCGTTCCATATCTCGGTGATGGCATTGCGGAAATCCTCATTTGTGTTCCAAAGATAAATAAAGGCGGCTACGAGAGCGGTAATAGCAGCAATGACAAGCCCTATCGGATTTGCCGCCATCGTTGCGTTCAGCCCCATCATAGCTGTTTTGACTGTGGACATAGCGGATGTTACCTTCGGAATGATCGTCATGATTGTGCCGACAGAGGAGATGACCTTTCCCACGATAATCAGCACGGGACCAATAGCCGCTACTACGAGTGCCACCGTCACGATAATCTTCTGCGTTCTTTCATCGAGGTTGTTCAGCCAGTCCACGAAACTCTGTATATGAGAAACGATGGACTTGATGTAGGGCATGAGGATCTGACCGATGGAGATGGCAAGCCCCTCCAAGGCAGACTTCAAAAGCGTCAGCTGACCCTGCAGGTTATCAAGTTGGGTATCAGCCATCTGCTGTGCCGCACCTACAGAATCGGTGATAGATGCCTGAAGGTCATCCCAGGTATCGCCCGTGTTGGCGAGGAGCGCATTGACGGACGCAAGGTCGGTCTTATTGAAAATCTTGCTGATGATGTTATTCTTCTCTTCAGCGGTCATGCCATCCATTGCCGTGTTCATGTCACCGAGGATGTCATTCAGGGAACGCATATTGCCCTCGGCGTCATAGACTTGGACGGACATATCGCCCACAGCAATTGCGCCGTTCTCACAGCCTTCCTGCAAAGAGAGGATGACATTACGGAGGTGTGTGCCGCCCTCGGCTCCCTTGATGCCGTTGTTGGCAAGGATACCGAGCGCCGTGTTCAGTTCCGCCGTGCCGCCCCTTACATTTCTTGCTGTCGCGCCGATCTTAAGGATGCCCTCGCCAAGCTGCTCTACGGAGGTATTGGTGCTGGACGCGGTCTTTGCCATCTGGTCGACCATGACATCCGCATCGGAAGTCTCCATGCCGAGAGCGGACATGGCGTCCGTTACCATGTCCGACGCCGTGGCAAGCTCCATACCGCCTGCGGCGGCAAGATTCAGAACGGTGGGCAGCGTGTCCACCATTTCCTGTGTGTCATATCCGGCAAGTGCGAGGTAGTTTAACGCCTCGGCGCACTCCGTAGCGGAGAATGCTGTGGTTTCTCCCATCTGCTTTGCAAGATCTGTGAGCGCGTCCATCGTATTGACGGACTGGCCGTCCACCTCGGACATGGAATCCTTGGTGATGCCCATCGTAGCCTGCACCTGCGACATGGCGGACTCAAAGTTAGCGGCGGTTGATACTGCCGCTGTACCGAGAGCCGTGATGCCCAAGGTCACGGGCATCATTTTCTTTCCCACGCCGGAAATCGTATCGCCCACAGACTGGAGTTTCTCCCCGGCGGCAGTCATTTTCGTCATTGCCGTAGAGGAGTTATCCAGTTCCTTCTGCAGGTTCTTCAGTTCGTTTTCTGTTTCTACGATCTCCCTCTGCCATGCGTCATATTGCTGCTGGGTGACCGTGCCGTTCTTCAAGCCCTCGTCCATCTGATCCTGCACGGATTTCAGCTGCGTCAGCTTGTCCTTCGTTTCTGAGATGGCAGTCTTGAGTAACTGCTGTTTCTGCTGAAGGAGCGTTGTATTCGTAGGATCAAGTTTCAGTAGCTTGTTTACATCCTTCAGCTGTGTCTGTGTGGATTTTATCTCTTTGTTTATGCCGGAGAGGGCTTTCGAGAGGCCGGTCGTATCGCCGCCGATCTCGACTGTTATGCCCTTTATTCTGTCAGCCATGCGTCCTGCCTCCCTTCGTTAAAATCTGTCCATCTGCTCCTGGGTAGCGACCTGCGCGTAATCCCAGTCATCATTTGACATTTCCGTATATATATCGTTCACCGTCCCGATGGTGAGCAGGTCGAGCTCCGAAATGGAAAGCCCGATCTGCACACACCGGAGCAGGAACAGCGGCGTTGTCATCTCCCTTTCCGTGGCGGGACGTTTTTTTTAGACTCGACCTGCTGCTGCGTGTTGATGCCCCACAGTTCGATGATCTGCGGCAGCACCTCGTAGATAGAAAAGGTGTTGAAGCCGTCCAGCCACTCTTCGGGAGTGTCGGGAACGGCAGCGTCGGCATGCCTCGCCATGAGCCATGCGATGTTCTCGAAAAGCTCCAAAGAAAAAGTGTCGAGGTTGGATTCCCCGGCACTGTTCTCATCGATGCCCTTCTGAAGTTCATTCAGATCACGGTAAATGTCCCTGCGGAACTTGTTCCTGTAAAGCCGTGGAATAGCGGCGGATGCACGGAACGTGACGTCCTTGCCGTCAACGGCGATCGTTTTTGTTACTGCCATGATTCAGCCCTCCTTACTCACCGCTGCTTTCGGTCGAAATCTCGTATACCGAGTTGTACCATGCGTCATAGACAGCCGCCGTGGTATTCGTCCCGGTCTTGACCTTCACCAGTCCGCTCGGCAGAGGAGAAACGGTCAGCGAAAGCGTTTCTGTCTGCACCTCAGTAGAGTCCTCGCAGGTATTGCCGGATACGGAAGGACGGCTCGCCGAGCAGTAATACATACAGTGGCGGATCTTCCTCTGGTCGCCCGTGAACTCAAAAAGCAGCGCAAAATGCTCCGGCTCCACGTCCTTGTTCTCATAAAGGACTCCGTTGGAATCCTCGGTCTCGTGCATGATGTCCGTAAGGAAACTCTCCGGGATGAGCGCAAGCTCCAGATCTCCGGAATAGCCGTTGTTGTCCGATACCATGTAGTACACGGAATCATCAGCGTAGAACGGCTCGTTTTCGCCCTCCGCGTCGAGCGCAAGGGATACTGCGCCAG
>JAMPBF010000019.1 GCA_023666805.1 Bacillota bacterium | reverse complement strand
AACGGCGTCAGCTTGGCGGAAAACCGACCAGAGGGAGGTTTTTCGACAAGCTGAATCGGCGTTGCGATAAGCAAAGCCGATTAATTTTCAATTACTTGGCGTAATCCACAACTCTCGATTCTCTGATAAGGTTTATCTTGACCTGACCGGGATATTCCATTTCGTTTTCGATACGCTGTGCGATCTCTCTGCCCAAAACCACCATTTTTTCGTCGTTTACGACCTCGGGCTTAATGATAATGCGAACCTCGCGGCCCGCCTGAATAGCGTAGGACTTTTCAACGCCGTCGTAGTCGGTGCAGATCTCCTCCAGCTTTTGCAGGCGCTTGATATAGTTTTCGTAGTCGTCGCTTCTTGCTGCGGGTCTTGCGGCGCTTACCGCATCGGCTGCCTGAACCAAGGCGGCGATCACGGTGCGGCACTCAACGTCGCCGTGGTGAGCCTCGACTGCGTGGATAACGTCGGGATTTTCCTTGTACTTCTTAAGCACCTCCACGCCTATAGCCACATGGCTTCCCTCGATCTCATGAGTAAGAGCTTTGCCTATATCGTGAAGCAGTCCCGCCCGTCTTGCCAAAGCGGCGTCCACACCCAGCTCGCTTGCCATAATTCCCGCCAAGTGAGCCACTTCGATAGAATGGATAAGCACATTTTGGCTGAAGGAGGTTCTGTAGTGAAGACGTCCCAAAAGCTTTACCAGCTCGGGGTTCAGTCCGTTTACGTTGGTATCGAGACAGGCATGCTCGCCCTCTCTCTTTATGCGCTGCTCAACCTCCCGTCTTGCCTTCTCCACCATTTCCTCGATTCTCGTGGGGTGGATTCTGCCGTCCTGAATGAGCTTTTCAAGTGCGATTCTTGCGATCTCCCTGCGCACCTTGTCTTGGCTTGAAAGCGTGATAGCCTCGGGAGTGTCGTCAATGATCAGATCAACGCCCGTCAGCTGCTCCAATGTGCGGATATTTCTGCCCTCTCTGCCTATAATTCTGCCCTTCATTTCATCGTTGGGCAGCGGCACAACCGACACCGTCATTTCGGAAACCGTTTCCGAAGCCAGTCTTGAAATGGCAAGAGCGATTACCGACCTTGCCTTGTCGTCACATTCGTCCTTTAATCTCTGCTCGTAAGCCAGTATTCTTACTGCCTTTTCATGAACCAATTCGCTGTCCAGCTGTGAAAGCAGCAGCTCCTTCGCCTGATCCGAGGTGTAGCCGCTGATCTCCTCCAGTCTTTCCTGCTGCTTGTTTTTCATCTCCTCGGCTTCCGCCAGCTTTTTCTTAACGTTTTCGTTTCTTGCGCTTAAGCTTTCCTCCAGTCTTTCGATCTTGTCGGTCTTACGGTCTAAGTTTTCTTCCTTTTGAGTAAGCCTGCGTTCGGATTTCGCAAGCTCGGCCCTCCGTTCCTTAAGCTCTCTTTCGGTGTCGTTTCTAAGCTTTTGAATTTCTTTTTCCGCATTTTCGCGAAGCTTGTAGCTTTCCTCCTTGGCTTCCAAAAGCGCCGATTTTTTAGCGGTGGCAGCTTTTTCCTTAGCCTCGGCTACGATCCTTGCGGATTCCTTTTCAGCGGATTCAAACTGCGCTTCCGCTGTTTTTTTACGGTTTTCTATACCCTTGCGGAACATTATGAAGCCCGAAACCGCACCTGCCGCAGCTGCGGCGACAACTATAAGTACGATCGCCAACCAAAGTTCGATTTTCAAATGCCTTTCCTCCTTTTCAAATATTTCCGGTTACGTGCCAATCCCACAAAACCCGGATTTCAAAAGGCATAGCAAATGAAACTCGGCATATTGCTTTATATCAAGCCTTTGAGCATAGTTCGACAAAATATGAACATTTCGCCCCCGCAGGGTCTTGTCTGCTGCGAGAATCTATGCAAAAAGGATTTCTCATTATCGGGATTATATTGTATATGTAACCTAAAACGCAATAATGCGTGGATAAAAATAAAATAGCTTTATGGTAGTATATTCATGACCCGATTAAAAAAGGGCATAATATACGAGCATATTTCACACTACTAATTTTAAGTCATTTTTAACAAAATGTCAATAGCTTATTCGGTAAAAACTGAAAATTTTCCGAAAATTCTTAAAGTTTTTTTACAGCCCTTGACAAATCAAGGTCAAAATGATATACTATTTAAGCGCACATGCATGAGGGTCTGTCCCTTATATTAACGTTTGCCGGCATGATGGAATTGGCAGACGTGCCGGACTCAAAATCCGGTGGTAGCGATACCGTGTGGGTTCAAGTCCCACTGCCGGCACCAACAAAAAACGACAGCTTTCGACAAAAGGCTGTCGTTTTTATTTTTAGAAAAATCTGAAAATAGGTTGAATTTCTCCTAAATATGTGCTATAATATATGCGAGAGGAGTTGATCACGATGACGGTAAACACAAATGCGCTGGTTTCTATAACCGAAGCAAACCAAAATTTTTCCAAGGTGGCGAGGCTCGTTGACGAAAACGGCTCGGCGGTCATTTTAAAAAATAACGTTCCGAGGTATATCATTATGGAGTTTCCTGCCGCCGAAAAGCTTCAAACTGCTCCCGACGAGGATATTGCAAGCATTTCCCAAAGACTTATCCAAAAAAACCTTGAAGCGTACAAGGAGCTTGCCAAATGATACGGCTTACGGAGCAACAAGTGATTTCAGTCCACGAAATGATGATAAAAGCAACAGGCGGTTCAAGCGGAGTGCGTGATATAGGCTTGCTGTGTTCCGCTCTGAACGCACCTTTTCAGTCGTTTGAGGGAAAAGAGATGTATCCGTCGCTTTTGTCCAAAGCAGCGGCGCTGTGCCGTTCGATTATTTCAAATCACCCCTTTGTTGACGGAAACAAGCGCATCGGAATACATGTTATGCTTATTTTTCTTGAACTTAACGGCATTCAGTCGGAATATACACAAAAAGAACTGATCGACTTAGGACTTGGCGTTGCTTCGGGGGATTTTAATGTCAACGATATTTTAAATTGGCTGACCGAGCATTGCAAGTAATACTGATTTTCTATCGACGGAAAAATGTCTATACTTTAATCGAAAATCAGTATCACATATCTTTTGCAAACGGGAAACCGCTTTTAATACACTCTCGACAAACGGAGAGCGTATTTTTATTTGCTTCAAAATTTGTCCGCAACGACACAGCGATAGGGAGAACGTTTGTTCAGGACAGACAAACGACCTGTGCTCCTTCATAAAAGTACGTCAGGATCTCCTCGGCGCTTTTTCCCTCCTTTGCCATTTCGTTGGCGGTAAATTGGCTTAAGCCCACTCCGTGGCCGCAGCCCTTGGTGGCTATATTAAAGTTCATTCCCGTCCACACGATATTAAAGGCGGCGGAGCGCAGCTTTAAGATCCGCCACAGGTCTCCTCCGCTGACGGTTTTTTCCCCGATCTTGGCGGATGTGACGTAGCCGTTTTCGTCCTTTACCGTATCGGTGAACCACAGCGAGTAGTCCACGGGCATTTCAAGGGTGGGGTCGTATGCGAAAAGCCTTTGCCTGACCTCCTCGGGGGTAATCTCGTTTTCGGCGGAAAAGCCCTTGTACTCCTTGTCCTTGGGGCAGTCCTTCCGCTGAAGATAGGGCAGCGACAAGCCCCAAACATATTCGGGACGGTTGGTGGCGCCTGCCGACACCGAGTGATAGACGCTGTAGATAGGCTTGTTTTCGTAATAAATAGGGTGATTTGCCCCGTACTCCGCCGCTTCCTTTAACACGGGGAGATATTTTTCATAGCTGTCGCCGTAGTATTCCTTTGCCTTTTTGGGGGTGAAGTAGGGCTGACAGTAGGAAACGCTGTCGCTTAGCTCCTCGCCGTTTTCGATAAGCCTTAGGGCGTAGGTGTAGGCGGCGGCAGCCTGAGCCTTCAGCGCCTCAAGCTCGTAGGACACGTCTATTTGAGCGAAAAGGCAGCCCACTATGTAATCCTCGGCAGGTATGGTGACGGTTTTGTCCTCGGAGATCAGTATAAGAGTAAATTCCTCTTGGGCTTTTTCGGGAGGTCTTCCCGAAAAAACCGCATTAAAGCCTTTGGGCAGCAAAAAAACGGCAAAAGCCGCAATAATCGCCATGGCAAGATACTTTTTCATTTTGATAATTCCTTTCTTTTACGGATATATTGGGAAAAATTATTGACTAAAATGCAAAATTGTATTATAATATATATCGTATGTAATTTTGGGATCTGATCTAACGGTGTCATATTAATATATAGAGCGGCTGAAAGCCGATTATTACTTTAAAAGAAGAACAAAAAGAAAAAAATGAAAGGAGCTTGTCCCAAAAAGTCCGATTATGCAGAATCGGCGGGACAAAATCGGTATGAACAGAGCGTCAAGACTTTTCCCCATGGCGGTGCTGGCTGCCTCGGCGGTGGCGGCAATATTCCGTATTGCGCAGCTTTTGGCTGTGGTGGATTACGATACTATGGGATTTTTCGATTCGGCGGCGCCCTTTGGTCTTACATGGGGCATATACGTGTTTTTCGGGATAGCGGCGATAGTTTTTATTGCGGGAATACTGCTGGATAAAAAGATGGGGGCGGATTCCTACAGCTGCAAGGCGGCTGAAATTTCCCCCAAGTATACCCTCAGAATGGGAATTGCCTTTGGTGTCGGCTTTTGCCTTCAGTTTATACAAATGTTTGCGGGCTCGGACAGAACGGGACTTGCCTTTATAGGCGAGGCTGTGACAATGGCGGCTTATTTGGCGGCGGCGTTTATGCTTCTTGCCAGAAAGGGGATAAAGCCCTCTGTGGGTTATATCCAGCTTATAATTTCGATCAGCTATACGATAAAGTCTGCGGCGCTGTTTATGCAGGACACGATCATAGTCAGGGTAAGCGACGAGCTGATACTGCTGCTTTCCTATGTGGCGTCGGTGCTTTTCTTCTTGGCGCTGGGCAGATTTATTTCGGGAAACGAAACGAAGAATACAAGGATAAAGCTTATGTTTACCGCAGGGGCGACGGCTGTTTTATCCCTTTGCGCCTCATTCTCGGGCTGGTTTGCATACCTGGTGGATCTTAAATACTTTGCGGACAAGATGAACAATCACCCCTTGCCGGAAATGGCTGCTGCGGCGATTGCCCTGGCGGTGATTTTCGCCCTTTACGGTGAAAAGAAGGAGCTTGACAGTGAACAGGAAGATACAAGGCAGCCCGACGGCGAGATCGAGGAAAAATCCGAAAATGCGGCGCAGCAAGGCTGAGCCGGATAAAGCCGCCCCTTCGCCGAGGAAAAAAATTCTTTCCCTCACAGCCGTATTATCAGCGGCTTTGCTGCTTAGCGGCTGTACGGTGTTCGATACCTCCTTGGAAGGACTTTTATCCGCACCCAAGCTTACCCGCACCCAAACGGAGATCTACGATGCGCTGCTTTTGGGACTGGGGGGAGAGGCGGAGCTTGTGTACCCCCGAAGCGGAAATTACCGCAGCGCCATAATTCTGAAAAACCTTGACGACGAGGAAACGGAGGAGGCTATAGTCTTTTATCGGGAAAAAACCGTTGCGGGGCAGCTTTCGGGAAACCAAGGCGAAGGCGGCATAAGAATGGGCTTTTTGGACAAGCGGGAGGACAAATGGGAAACGGTGATAGACTGTCCCATCGACGGCGCAGATATAGAAAGCCTGGAGTTCTACGGCTTTGACGATAAGGTGACGATAGGGATAAGCTGCTCGGTGCTGAGCCAAACGGAAAGATCCCTGAGGCTTATGCAGTATCGGGAGGGCGGAATCACAAACGTTTTTTCGGGCAACTACAGCTTTATGAGCGTGGAGGATCTGGATCAGGACGGCTTTGATGAGCTGTTTTACGTAAATTACGACAGCTTGGTAGGCTATAACTCCGCCAAGATATGGGGGCTTTCCGCTCCCGACGAGGACGGAGGGGAGCAGGCTCTCGGCGAAATTTCCTCCGTGCCGCTTTACACCGACATTACCTCCGTGCAGAATATGACCATGCAAAGCGTGGGGCTGTATCAGAAATACATATATTTAGACTATTTTAAGGGCGACAACACCTACGGAACGCAGCTTTTATTCAGCTATAAAAACCTTTTGTCATCGCCCTATATCGATTTTGAGGTAAGGCAGGACGAGACCTTTCCGAGAAGAAACAACCAGTTTATGCCCCTTTTGTACAGCGAGGACATAGACGGGGACGGACAGATAGAGATACCCTCCACGGAGCCGATAACGGGCTACGAGGTCACGGAAACCTCGGATCAGCTGTATTTTGTAAGGTGGTACGGAATAAAACGGGACTACGAGTACGACAGCACGGTGGAAATGCACGTGCCTATGGAAAGAAAATACCTTTCCTACTGCGATTCGGGCGGGGAATATATCTTTTACATTCCGGTGCGCTGGCAGGGGCTTATAACGGCGGAAAAGGAAGGGAATATCATAACCTTTTATAAATACGACAGATCGGAGACCCTTTTGTCCATATGTGTTTCCAAGGAGGGAATACCCAAGGGGGAGCGCTGGCGGCGCTTCGGCAGCGTGGGCAGCAGTCTTTATGTAAACCAGCCCGCAAGCAGTCTTGCAGCCGAAAATTCCATGGCGCTCACCGAGGACGAGCTCAACAGCTGCCTACAGCTGAGAAATCGGGAGGAAAACGCTTCGGGCAGCCTCTGACGCTTCGTCGAGCCCGAAAGCCTTAAATTTCAGCGGCAAATTTGCCGATCGGTCAAATTCGATCCGAAAGGAGTAATTTCTATGTCGGAAAAACATATTTTGGTATGCGAGGACGAGGACGCAATACGGGAGTTCGTGGTGCTGAACCTTCAAAGAGCGGGCTACTCGGTAACGGACGCCGGCTGCGGAGAGGACGCTCTCCAAAGATTTAAGGAGCAGGGCGAAAAATTTTCCGTCGTCATTCTGGATATTATGATGCCCGGGATCGACGGCATAGAGACCTGCAAGCAGATACGCCAGCGGGATCCCAATGTGGGCATTATAATGCTGACCGCCAAAAGTCAGGAGACCGACAAGGTGGAGGGCTTGGTCAGCGGTGCGGACGACTATATCACCAAGCCCTTTTCTCCCTCCGAGCTGGTGGCGAGGGTGGAGGCGCTGTGCCGCCGTATTCATTCCCACGAAAACCGGGAAAAAAGATCCGTAATCGTTTCGGGTCCTTTTGAGGTTGACACTCAAAGCCGCACCGTTTCAAAAAACGGCGCAATGATAGAGCTTACGCAGATAGAGTACGGTCTTATGGAATATTTCGTATCCAATGCGGGGATAGCGCTGGATCGCACCACCATATTAAAAAAAGTATGGCAGGACGAATATTTCAGCGACGATAAGATAGTGGACGTAAATGTAAGGCGGCTGAGAATGAAGATAGAGGACGACCCCTCCTCTCCCGCCCATATACAGACGGTATGGGGCTACGGCTATAAGTGGGTGGTCTGAGGGCGTAAAAAGTGGCTAAAAGAAAAAGTATCACCGCCAGGTGGCTCATGACCAGCTTCGGCGTAATAGCCGTAGTTATGCTGGCAGTCATAATCGTTGTTTACACCACCGCAAGGGCATATTATTACACTGCGGCAAGCCAATATCTGAAGTCGGAGGCAAGCGTGGTGGCAGGAGTGCTGATGCGGATCAACGACGGAAATTCCTCCGGCGACGGAGATCAGATGAGAAACGCCATAGAGATGTTCGACAAAAAGAACGTTATGGAGCTTATGGCTATCGGAAAAAACGGCAGAGTGCGGATCTCCAGCAGCGGCTTTCCCCCCGACGAAAATTTGGAAATGCCCGACTATCAAAAGGCGTTGGACGACGACGAGGGCATCGGGGAATATGTGGGTAAAATAGTTAGAGGCAGCACTGCGGAAAAATACATGGCGGTAACTGTCCTGCTTGAGTTTGCAAGCTACGAATACAGCGCCGTAAGGGTAGTGACCAGCTTGGACAAGATCGACGCTCTTTTGATCAGATTGGTGGCGATCACCACGCTTTTAACCGCCTTTATATTAATAATAGTGCTTATTTTGGGGCTGTACTTTGTTAAATCTATCTTAAATCCCGTAAAGGAAATGGCGGTGTCGGCGGGAAAAATGGCAAAGGGCGATTTTTCTCACCGTATCCGTATATCCAGAGACGACGAGATAGGAGATCTGTGCCACACCTTTAATTACATGGCAAGCCAGCTGGAAAACAGCGAGAAGATAAAAAACGACTTTATCAGCTCCGTATCCCATGAGCTTAGAACGCCCCTGACCGCTATAAAGGGCTGGAGCGAAACTATCCTTGAAATGCGGGACGAGGAGACCCTTAAAAAAGGCATGCGGGTCATCACCACCGAGACCCAGCGCTTATCCTCCATGGTGGAGGAGCTTTTGGACTTTTCCCGCATACAGAACAACCGTCTCAGGCTGCAAAAGGCAAACATGGACGTGCTGGCGGAGCTGGCGGACGCAGTGCTGCTTTACGCCGAGAGGGCGGAAAAAAGCAATATTATCATGAATTATCACGAGCCCGAGGGGATCGCCATGATATACGGCGATAAAAACCGCTTAAGGCAGGTATTTGTAAATATCATAGACAATGCGGTAAAATATATAGGAAGAGACGGCGTTATAAATATAGACGCAACGCTTAAGGAAAAGGACGTAGAGATAAAGATAGCCGACAACGGCTGCGGAATAAGCGCCGAGGATCTGCCCAAGGTGAAAAAGCGCTTTTATAAAGCCAACGATACCGTAAGAGGATCGGGAATTGGGCTTGCGGTGGCGGACGAGCTGGTTTCCCTGCACGGAGGCGTTTTGGATATAGACAGCGTTTACGGAGAGGGCACCACCGTGGTCATCACTCTTCCGATACTGCAAAAAAAGGCGGAGGAAGAACCCGACGCACAGGGCAAGGAAAATTAGAGAGAAAACGGAATTAGAGAGAAAACGGAAGAAGAGGAAAAATACACAAAAAGAAGGTAAAGCATGAGTAAGAGAGAAAAGCCCGTTCGCCGCACTGCGGTGGGGGGACAGGCGCTTATCGAAGGCGTAATGATGAGAGGCGTAAGCAAGGGCGCAATGGCGGTACGCACCAAAAGCGGCAGCATCGACCTGGAGGTCTGGGAGCTGGGCGAGAAAAAATGGTATCAGAAATGCCCGTTTGTACGGGGAATCTTTAACTTTGTGCTTCAGCTTAAGGACGGCATGAAGTATATGAACAAGTCCATGGAAAAATCGGGCTATTTGGAGGACGAGGAAAACGAGGAGCCCACCAAGTTTGAAAAATGGCTGGACAAAACGCTGGGAAAAAACGCAGCGGAAATAGTAGGCGGGATCGGCGCATTTGTGGGTGTAGCCCTCGCCATAGTGCTGTTTTTGTTCGTGCCCACATGGGCTTTCACGGGACTTCAGGCGTTATTCGGGGAAACCGATATTTCTCCCTTCCGTTCGCTTTTTGAGGGCATACTGAAGATCGCCGTATATGTGGCTTATTTGGCGCTTACCTCTCTGATGAAGGATATACGGCGCACCTACGAATATCACGGCGCAGAGCATAAGACCATAGCCACCTACGAGGCGGGAGAGGAGCTGACGGTGGAGAACGTGAAGAAGCATACCCGCTTTCACCCCCGCTGCGGCACGAGCTTTATATTTTTGGTGTTGGCGGTGAGCATTTTGGTGACCACCTTAGTGCCGATAAACAGCGAAAACTTTATAGCATGGTTCGGCGTGACAAAGCTTGTGGGGGATCTGCTGAGAATTGCCTGCAAGATAATTTTGCTGCCCTTTATTGTGGGCATAAGCTACGAGCTTATAAAGATCGCAGGCAGGTACGACAACCCGGTGACTGCCGTGATCTCTGCCCCGGGCTTGGCGCTTCAAAGGCTTACCACCAAGGAACCCGACTCCAAGCAGATCGAGTGTGCGATCGCTGCGATAAAACCCGTTTTGCCTGCGGAGGGAGAGGACGACAGGTGGTGACACTTTTCCGCCCCGGCGGCGTCCTGCGGGCGTCGGCTGTCGGAATGCGGTGCAAGGAGACATATTATGATACTTTTGCTCCTAAAAAACAAAATAAAGACCCTTTTGGAAAAAACGGAAGCTCCCGACTTTGAAACGAAGGAGATCCTGAAATGGGCGGTGGGAGAGGAGGCTTCCTTTCTTCCCGCAGATACGGAGATCGACGGGGAAAAGGCGGAAAAGGCGCTTTCTGCCGCAAAAAGGCGGATCAAGGGAGAGCCGCTTCAGTACATATTGGGAGAGTGGGATTTTTACGGTCTTACCTTTAAGGTGGGAGCGGGAGTGCTTATTCCCCGCCCCGAAACGGAAATATTGGTGGAAAGGGCGTTGGAAAATCTTCCCGAAAACGGCGTCGTTATAGACCTGTGCTCGGGCAGCGGCTGTATCCCCATTTCCATATCGAAAAGCTCCGGAGCTTACTGCTGCGGCGTGGAAATAAGCGAGCCGGCGCTGCAATTTTTCCGTGAAAACATAAGGCTCCATAAGGCTGAGGACAGGGTAAAGGCGGTAAAGGGGGACGTTTTGGAGCCTTCTCGGGAGGTCTTGTCCCTTTTGCCCCGAAAATGCGATATTATCACGGCAAATCCGCCCTATCTTACCGCCGAGGAAATGGCGAGCCTGCAAAGCGAGGTGAGGTGCGAGCCGGAGATCGCCCTGTTTGGCGGCAGAGACGGCTTGGATTACTACCGCCGAATTTTCCGCTTATGGAAAGACAGGCTGTCGGAGGGCGGCATGTTCTTGGCGGAGGTAGGCGACGGTCAGAGCGAGGCGGTACGGCTGCTTATGGAAAAAGAAGGCTGCCGCTGTGAGATATGCCGAGATTACAATAAGATCCCAAGGGTGGTAATGGGACGCAGGGTCGGTTGAAAAACCGAAATGAAAATATTGTGAAAATTTTGATGCAGCTTTATGAAGCAAGCGTTTTTCGGCGCTGTAAGGGCAAACCTCTTTGTGGGGAAAAATACGGCTGTCCCAAAAACGGTATTGCGAAAAATTCTTTTTTGTGGTATATTATACTAATAACCGTATGAATTGCGGATAAAATCCACATTATGAAATGCTTTAGGAAAGGAAAACATTATGGCAAAATCATCAGCAGCCCCTAAAAAAACAGCGGAAAAAATAAGCGCACCGGAGGAAAGACAAAAGGCGCTTGACAACGCCATTGCCTGTATAGTAAAAACCTACGGCGAGGGCTCCGTTATGATAATGGGAAGCCAAAAGTCAAAGCTTAAGGTGGAGGTGGTGTCCACAGGCTCCTTGGGACTTGATTTGGCTTTGGGAATAGGCGGTCTGCCCAGAGGAAGAATAGTAGAGATCTTCGGACCCGAATCCGGCGGTAAGACCACCGTTTCGCTTCAGGCGATCGCAGAGGTGCAGAAAAAGGGCGGCATTGCCGCATTTATGGACGTTGAGCATGCGCTTGACCCCGTGTATGCGAGACAGCTGGGGGTAGACGTGGATCAGCTTATAGTTTCCCAGCCCGACACGGGAGAACAGGCGCTGGAGATCATGGAAATGCTGGTGAGATCCGGGGCTATAGATATTATAGTGCTGGACTCGGTGGCTGCAATGGCTACCAGAGCGGAAATAGAGGGCGAAATGGGCGACAGCTTTGTGGGCGTTCAGGCAAGGCTTATGTCGCAGGCAATGAGAAAACTGACCTCCGCCATTTCCCAAACCTCCACCGTCGCCGTGTTTATCAACCAAGTCCGAGAAAAGATCGGCGTAATGTACGGCAACCCCGAGACCACCCCCGGCGGCCGAGCATTAAAGTTCTACGCATCTGTCAGGATCGAGGTAAGAAGCGGCGAGCAGCTTAAGGAGGGCGACAAGGTAATAGGCAGAAGAACCAAGTGCAAGGTAGTTAAAAACAAGGTGGCGCCTCCCTTCACCACCTGCGAGTTCGATATGATCTTCGGCGAGGGCATAAGCAAGCTGGGCGAGATCGTGGATATGGCGGTGGAGCTGGATATTATCAAAAAATCGGGCTCTTGGTTCAGCTATCAGGATATGAAGGTAGGTCAAGGCAGGGAAAGCGTTAAAAAATGGCTTCAGGAAAACAGCGACATTTTGGACGAGGTGGAAGCTAAGATCAGAGCCGAGGCGGATTCCGTATTTAAAAAGCAAATGGAGGGCAAGGCGGAGGAAGAGCCCGACAAGACCCCCGACGGCGCAGCCGCCGATAAGGCGGAGGAGCAGCGGGAGGCAAAGACAGAGGAAAAGGAAGCGAAGAGCTCCAAGAAAGCTGCCGCCAAGAGTAAGAAAAAGCCGGTTATGGAGGCGGATACGGATTTTGAGGAGTTCTCCATCGAGGAAGTGGACGACGATAAATAATGGGCTTTTTGGAGGAGGAGCAGGCCGAGGGTCAGCGTAAAGCGGAATACGAGCGAGCCAGGAAAAGAGCCATGTATCTTTTGGGCGCACAGGATTATTCCGCCGCAGCGCTTCGGGAAAAGCTGCTGAACAACTACAGCGAGGAAACGGCGGACAGGGTTATTGCGGATATGAAGCGTTACGGCTTCTTGGACGACGAAAAATACGCAAGGAAATTGGCCGCCTATCTTATAAAAACAAAGAAATACGGCTTGTATCAGGCAAAGGCAAAAATGCGGCAAAAGGGCGTCGAAGCCTCTCTTATCGAGGAAGCTCTCGGAGAGTACGGGAAAGAGGATTACGTTCGGCAGCTGGTGGAGCTGATACAAAAAAAGTACGGCGAAAAAATCGCCGATCCCGAGGACAGGAGAAGGACGGCCGCCGCCTTGGTTCGCAGGGGCTACGGCTTTTCCGAGGTAAAGGAAGCGATGAATACCGTGCTGTCGGGCACGTCGGAGAAATTCGACGGCGATTATGATTATTACGAGGAATAAGGAAGTAAAGCCATGAGTGAAATAAAAGTGGGAATGGTGTCCCTTGGCTGCCCCAAAAATCAGTGTGACGCCGAGCTTATGATGAGGAAGATCCATGACGCAGGCTACAAGCTGGTGGAGGAGGCAGGTCTTGCCGACGTGGTGGTCATAAACACCTGCGGTTTTATCCAATCCGCCAAGGAAGAGGCGGTGGAGGAGATAATGGAGGCGATCAACCGCAAAAACGACGGCATTAACAAGAAAATAATCGTCACCGGCTGTTTGGCGCAAAGATACACCGAGCAAATGGAGGAGGAATTTCCCGAGGTTGACGGCATACTCGGCTTGGGCTGCAACGGGGATATTGTCAAGGCGATAGGAGATGTGCTGGCGGATAAGCGGGTGGTTAGGGAAAGCGCCGTCGGAAGCTACAATATAGAGGGCGACCGTCTGATGTCCACCATGCCTCACTACGCTTATTTAAGAGTGGCGGACGGCTGCGACAACCGCTGCACATATTGCGCAATACCTTACATAAGAGGAGGCTTTCGTTCAAGACCCATGGAAAATCTTGTGACGGAAGCGAAAAAGCTTGCGGAGGACGGGGTAAAGGAGCTGGTGCTGATAGCCCAGGACACTACCCGCTACGGGCAGGATCTGTACGGAAAATTGGCTCTGCCCGAGCTTTTGAACAAGCTTTGCGAAATAGAGGGGATAAAGTGGATAAGGCTTTTGTACTGCTACCCCGAAAGAATTACGGACGAGCTTATAGAAACCGCAGCTAAGCAGGAAAAGATAGTTCCTTACATGGACGTGCCTATCCAGCATTGCAATCGGGATATTTTAAAAGCCATGAACCGCAGGGGGGACGAGCAGGAGCTGTGGGATCTGTTCGCCAAGATGAGAAACAGGATCCCGGGCTTGATACTCAGAACCACCCTGATAACGGGCTTCCCCGGGGAAACCGAGGAGCAGTTCGTGGAGCTGGCGGAGTTTGTAAACAACGTTAAATTCGAGCATTTGGGCTGCTTCGCCTATTCCCAAGAGGAGGGAACGCCCGCTGCGGAAATGCCGAATCAGATACCCCGGTCGGAAAAGGAGCACAGAGCCGAGATCATCACCGAGCAGCAGGAGGTAAGAGCCGCCGATTTTTGCGGCGAGCAGATCGGAAAGACCTTTGAAACGGTGGTGGAGGGCTACGACAGGTATTTCGAGATGTATTTCGGCAGAAATTACATGTACGCCCCCGAGATCGACGGCATGATCTATTTCACGGGCAAGGGTCTGAAAACGGGTCAGTTTGTGGACGTAAAAATCACCGACAGCATGACCAACAACCTGATCGGAGAGGCCGTCCAAAAATAGGCGGCAAAGCCTTGAGTGCGATTAATACTGATTTCCGTCTAAAATATAGACTTCGTCTATATTTTAGAGCCGACTTTCAGTCGGCAGCCAAAATCTGCGATTTTGGCGAAAACAGTATAATAAAACGGTTCAATCCAAAAGGAGTACAGATGAATCTTCCCAATAAGCTGACCCTGGCAAGGGTCTTGGCGGTGCCTGTTTATGTGGTGTTTATGCTGAGAAGCGACACACCCTTAAATTATCTGTGGGCATTTTTGATATTTTGCATAGCCTCCGTGACGGATATGATAGACGGTAAGATAGCCCGCAAAAGGGGACTTGTCACCGATTTGGGCAAGTTTTTGGATCCGCTGGCGGATAAGATACTGGTTTCCTCGGCGCTGATATGCTTTGCGGATCTTCGGTGGTGTTTTTCCTTCATGGTCATAATCATAATCTGCCGGGAATTTATCGTGTCGGGGCTGAGACTGGTGGCGGCGGGAAACAACGACCATGTGGTTATCGCCGCAGGAATTTTGGGTAAAATGAAAACCGCCTCTACCATGGTGGCTATGGGCATTATAACCTTTTTCCATATTTTGGGCGATAATTTCGGTCTGCTGCCCGAGGGCTTTCCCTTAAGCCTGACAGCCAACATATTGATGGGGGTCTGTACCCTGCTCACCGTGATAAGCGGGGCGGATTACCTGAAAAAATATTGGCATTTGTTCACAAAAAGTAAATAACCTGTTCAAAAATTTACAAAAAAACTCTTGACAGAAAAAAGAGAATGTTATATAATAGAAAAGCTATCCCAAAGGCGAGCCGTCGGCGGACGGCATTTGGACGGAAAAGCGTAAAAAATGCGCAAAGCGTCTGCGGCAAGCCTTTTAGAGTATATTATAAAAAATAAACGGAAAGGATTGATCGACATGAAAAGAACTTATCAGCCCAAGAAGCGCCAGAGAAAGATGGAGCACGGCTTCAGAAAAAGAATGTCTACCTCTAACGGAAGAAAGGTAATCGCCCGCAGACGCAATAAAGGCAGAGCAAGGCTTTCTCACTAAGCTGTGGATTATTCCAAAAAATACGTAAGCGTAAAAAAAGACAGAGAATTCCGTTATCTTTTCAAAAAGGGAGCATGCATTGTAAACAGCGGCTTCGTATGTTATTTTAAGCCTACCAAAAGACGGGTCAACCGACTTGGCATCGTCACCTCCAAAAAGATCGGCTGTGCGGTAAAAAGAAGCCGCGCCAGGCGGGTCATACGGGAGGCGTTCCGCAGGATCGAGCCCGAGCTGAGGCAGAAAACGGATAAGCGGTACGACTTCATTATTGTGGCAAGAGCAAAAACCGCATTTATGAAGTCGGACAGGCTGTATTCCGCAATGAAAAGACTTATAGCGGAAAAGCTTGATATTAAGCAATGATATTAAAAGGCAGAAGGGGCAACGCCCGAAACTCGATGTAATCGGCATAAGCCGATGAAATCCCCTTTGCGCTTTTTTGCCGATTTTCTTTTGATGTAATCGGCGGATTCAGCCTGCCTTAAAGCGGGGAATACCCTTTAAGCAATTTTACCCGAAAGCAAAAACAGCGCATTTTTTCATAACGGAAAAGGCAAGTGATCGGCTGACAATGCGGCTTTTCGGTAGTTCGGACTGTTTGTTTTATATTTTTGATATGAAGTATATTTTGATCGGGCTAATAAAATTGTATAGGATAACTCTATCCGAGAGATTGCCGCGTTCCTGCCGCTTTACTCCAAGCTGCTCACAGTATGCGCTTACTGCTGTCAGCCGTTTTGGTGCGGTCAAGGGCGGCTTTTTGGCGTTTTGGCGAATTTGCCGCTGCAACCCCTATTCCCCGGGAGGGTACGACCCCGTTCCCGAAGAGTATTTCTTTTTTAGATCCCTGAAAAACAGGCTTTGCCGCATCGGAAGAAAAATTGCGGGGCGGATCAAAAAGAAAAAAACCAAATAAACAAAAAAGGTTGTGATTTCAATAGATTTCTTATATTCCGTACTGGGCACGCCTATCGGCTATATTATGTGGGTGTGCTATCTGCTGGTAAACAACTTTGGCTGGGCAATGGTAATTTTTGCCGTTATCGTAAAGCTGGCCATGTTCCCTCTTACCTTGAAGCAGCAGAAAAATATGGCAAAATCTCAGCTCTTCACCCCAAAAATGCAGGAGCTGCAAAAAAAATACGCCAACAATAAGGAAAAGTATCAGGAGGAGCTTGCCAAGCTTCAGCAGGAGGGCTACAACCCGATGGGCGGCTGCGGCACCATGCTGCTGACATTTGTGCTGCTTTTCGGCGTTATCGACGTAGTTTACAAGCCCATGACCCACATGGAGCACTTAAACTGGGGCGACGGCAACGGCAGCGCCGTTTCCACCGTTGTGGACAGGGCGAAGCAGGCGGATTACGCCTTGACCCTTCTTTCCAGCGAGGGCGACTTAAAGGTGTATTTGGAGTATTTGGACGATACCGCCGCAATCAAGACGCTGACGCAGGAGGATTTTGACAAGCTCAACGACGAGGCAAAGGAAACGGCGGTGATCCGCCCCAAGGTGGAAATCTCCGATCCCGATTTCAACATAACCGAGGCAAAGAAGGCGGTGGTCTTCACCAAGGAAGATGTGATGAACAATTACGGGCTCAGCGAGGAGCAGTGGGATAAGCTTATTTCTCTTGCAAGCAACGATACCGCAATAACCGCCTTGACGGATAAGAGCTCCCGCATTTCGGATCAGGTGAAAAACGAGCTTAACGCCATTAAGAATCAAAAGTTCGTTTCGCTGAGACAGGAGCTTGCCGCATTAAGAGTTTATACCGACCACAAGGAAGCGTTTTCGGGTATCCAGCTCAGCCAGGAAACTTTGGACAAGCTGGAAAACCTCAGCAATAACATGCAGTTCATGGGAATGGACTTGGGTATGACCCCGGGATTTGAGTTCCCTCTTCTGCTTATACCTATTCTCTCTTTGATAATGTCTCTTGCACAGACGGTCATTACGCAGATCATTCAGAAAAAATCCAATCCCGAAATGGCCGCACAGCAGCAGGGCTGCGCCAATGTCGCTTTTTACATCATGCCCCTGTTTTCTCTTTACATCGCCTTTCAGGTTCCCGCAGGAGTAGGTATGTACTGGGCTTTGGGCTATTTGATAGGAATAATCCAAACTCTTATAATACAAAAATTCTGGCCTGTGGAGAAGCTTAAGGAGGAGGCAAGAAAAGAGCTTGCCGCCAAGAATAAGACCGTTACCGCCACCGCTGTTGTGACCGACGTGGACGAGGAGGGCAACACCGTAAAGGTGGAAAGAAAAATGTCCGATATGTCCGCCAAGGAGATAAAGGAATATCAGCGGAAAAAGCTTGAAGAAGCCAGAAAGGCCGATGCGGAAAAGTACGGCGACGAATTTATCCCCGATCTTCCCCCGCTGGAGGAGGACGAGGAGGAAACCGAAAGCTCCCAAGAGGATGGGGATAAGGCTTCGGACAAAAATTCCGAAAAGAAATCCAAAAAGTAATACCGATTCCCGTTTAAAATACAGACTTCGTCTTATTTTAAAGCGGAGCTTCAGCCGACGGCCAAAATCCGCAATTTTGGCGTAAACAGTATAAAAAATTGAAATTATCTTGTGGGGGAGAATACCCTCAAAGGAAAGGAATGTATATTAATGGAAAAGATTTTTACCGCAAAACAGCTGGAGGAGGCTAAAGAGCTTGCTTACAGCGATTTTGAAGCGCAGGGCGCAGACAGAGACGATGTGGCCATCACCATTTTGGAGCAGCCTGTAAAAAAGCTGTTCGGCACAAAGGGCGAGTATAAAATCAAAGCGGAATGGAATCCCGTGACCGTTGATGTAAAAAGCGTTTTTGCCAACTCCTCAGAGGCGGCGAGAGAAGAAGCTCCCGCTTCTTCGGAGAGCCTTCGTCAAGAATCGGATACGGCGCAGGAGCAGGACGAGAACG
The DNA here is from genome assembly GCA_023666805.1 of Bacillota bacterium. Taxonomy (GTDB): domain Bacteria; phylum Bacillota; class Clostridia; order Oscillospirales; family Ruminococcaceae; genus Ruminiclostridium_E. The sequence goes on along the minus strand of JAMPBF010000019.1, from coordinate 4,073 downwards.
ACCCTGCCTTGACCTGCGCAAAGATCCAAAGAGCCACGGCTTATTTGACAAGCGTTTTAAAGGCGTTGGGCTTGGAAGGCTTTGAGATCAGAACGGTCAAAAAGGGCGATATGGTGATTTTGGATATTGAAGGCGAGGATTTGGGCGTAGTTATCGGAAGAAGAGGCGAGACCCTGGACGCTCTCCAGTATCTTACAATTTTGGCAGGCAACAGAGGGGAAGAAAACTACTGCCGCTTAAGCATAGACTGCTGCGGTTACCGGGACAAGAGAAAGGAGACCCTTGAGGCTCTTGCGGTAAAGACGGCGAGAAAGGTATTGAAGCAGGGCAGACGGGTGGCTCTGGAGCCTATGAACCCCTACGAGAGAAGAATTATCCACAGCAAGGTCGCAGAGATCGAGGGCGTCAGCAGCCGTTCTATCGGCGAAGAGCCCTTCCGCAAGGTGGTCATCAGCGCCAACGAGCCGCGCAGAGGCGGCAGAAGCTCCAACAGAAACGGCAGCAGGAACGGCACCTACTCTACCGATTCCTACAAGCGCAGCAGCGGCTTCTCTACCTCCTTTGAGAGAGAGTATAAAAGAAAGGAAGCCCCCGTCTCCGCACCTACCGAGTATTCGGAGGAGACCGTGGAACTGGAGAAGAGCGCCAGCCTTTACGGGAAGATAGAGCTTTGATCTTGAGCAGCGACTTTGTGCAAAAGCTTGAATTTTGGATTTAAATTTTTCGGAAATTTGGTTAAATCAACGACATTCCGTTAAAAAGTCGTTTTTCGTTCAAATCGCCGAAGAAAAAACTCAAAATGTGGAAAACTTGCGAAAAACCCGACGAAAAATAAAAGGTTACAAAACGGTAACAAAATAGTAACGAAAAATTTTTGTTTATTTTATACAAAATCCGCCTTTGTTTTTATTTGACAATTCCCAAAAAAAATTATATACTGTAACAAAACGGGTGTATTTGCTACACCTGCCTTCCAATTCAGCGCCGCTATAAGGAAGGCTTATCCGAAGGATATTTGCAGGAGGATTTATGAAATCAAAATTTCAGACAAATGTCCTGAAAGCAGTTCACAGTATTAAAAAGAAGAAGAACAGCCTTAAAAACAATACGCTTTACGGCTTGCTTTTGGGATTGGCTTCAGTCAGCATAATGTTCCTGATGACCGGCGTGGTTTATTACAGGAACGAGGTTCGCATTAACGACGAGGGCGTTTTGACCCGCACCTTTACAATGTACGACTCCTTGGACGAGATCTTAAAGGAGCAGAATATAGTTATCGGACAGTTTGACCGGGTGGATTTCGGCGGTATCAGCGACGGAGAAGGAGATATTTTTATCCACCGTTCTCTTACGGTTCCCGTGACCGCCGACGGAAAAACCGTTATGGTGGAATGCGCCTACAACGAAACGGCGGCGGAGGTTATTGTCCGCTCGGGCTTTACCATGGAGGAGCAGGACGTATCCGAGCCTTATTTTGACACTCCCTGCGCCGATATTAAAGAGGTGCAAATTCACAGAGGCTATCCCGTTTACGTGGAGGCGGACGGCAAAACCATAGAGACCTCCGCTTACTTCCAGACAGCGGAAACGGTGCTAAAAAGAGCGGGCGTCACCTTGGGCGGGGACGATTATATCAATTACGATATGGACAGGGTGATAGAAGAAGGGGAAACGGTAGTCGTTACCCGAGTTTATTACGAGGAAATGGAAACCTACGAGGTAGTGCCCTATAACACGATCACCGAAAAAAGCAACCTTGTTTCCATGGCAAACAAGGAGATCACGCAGGAGGGCTCCAACGGCACCCGTACCAATACCAGCATTGTGAAATACGTAAACGGCAAGAGAGTAAGCGAGACGCCCGTAGGCTCGGAGGTCACCAAGGAGCCTGTGGTGGAGGTGGTCAGCACCGGCGCCGCTCTTGCAACTCCCTACAGCAAGAAAAATCCGGACTATCTTGTTTTGGACAACGGTATCCCCCTTCACTATGAGAAGGTGCTTACCGGCAAATCCTGCGCTTACACCGCAAGAATGGGCAGCGGCACTGCCAGCGGCAGAAAGCTGGAGATCGGCACCGTGGCGGTGGATCCCAACGTTATTCCCTACGGCTCCGAGCTTTACATCACCAGCACCGACGGCAGATACGTCTACGGCTACGCAGTGGCTGCGGACACCGGCGACCTTACGGCGCACGGAGTGCTCGTTGACCTTTATATGGGAAATATGGAGGATTATTACGACGTTTCCGTGGCTTACGGCGCTAAGCAGGTGAATATTTATATAATCGGTCACAACGGATAATATCGATATTAAAGGAAGGCTTTGGCTTTCCTTTTTCTTTGCAAAAAACTCTTGCACTATATAAAATAATGTGCTATAATATTTAGGATTAGTGCAGAAAGATATGCCGATCCGCCGTATGGGGAAAGACGGCAAATTCTTCACCGCAAATTGAGAAAAGGAAGGACGATTTAAATGAGGGAGCAGCTTAACAGCATACAGCAAAAGGCTCTTGATGAAATTAAAAAAGCTGTGGATATAAAGACGGTGGACGATCTTAAGGTAAGACTTTTAGGCAAAAAGGGAGAGCTTACCGCCATATTAAAGCAGATGGGCGGACTTTCCGCCGAGGAGCGCCCCGTGATCGGTCAGCTTGCCAACGAGGTAAGACAGTGCATAGAAAACGACATCGCCCGTAAAAAGGAACAGCTTAAGTCCCTTGAAACCGAATTAAAGCTTCAAAAGGAAATGGTGGACGTAACTCTTCCCGGCAGAAAAATAGAACAGGGCAGACGTCACCCCTTGAACACCGTTCTTGACGACTTGAAGGAAATATTTAAGGGCATGGGCTATTCCGTGGTGGACGGCCCCGAGGTGGAGGAGACCAAGTACGTTTTCGATATGCTCAATACCGACGAGGGACACCCTGCCAGAGACCCTCAAGACACCTTCTATATAACCGATAAAATACTGTTAAGAACACAGACAAGCTCGGTGCAGATACGCACCATGCTGGAAACCAAGCCCCCTATCGCCATAATCAGTCCGGGCAGAGTTTACAGAAGCGACGCTGTGGACGCCACTCACAGCCCCATTTTCCACCAGTGCGAGGGACTTGTTATAGATAAGGGGATCACCTTCGGCGACCTGAAGGGCACTCTTGAAATGTTTGCCAAACGGCTTTACGGCAGCGATGTAAAGGTTCGCTTCCGTCCTCACCACTTCCCTTATACCGAGCCGTCGGCCGAAATGGATCTTCAGTGCTTTAAGTGCGGCGGCAAGGGCTGCCCCCTTTGCAAGGGAGAGGGCTGGATAGAAATGTTAGGCAGCGGCGTGGTTCACCCGCAGGTGCTGATAAACTGCGGGATAGACCCCGAGGAATACGGCGGCTTTGCCTTTGGCATAGGACTTGAGCGAATTGCAATGATGAGATACGAGATCGACGATATGAGATTGCTTTACGAGAACGATATTAGGTTTTTGAAGCAGTTCTGATCGGTCAAAAAAGGTAGAATAAGGAGGAAAATCCCTTGGATTTGTCTATGAAATGGCTTAACGACTACGTTAAAGCCGATATGCCCATAAAAGAATTTGTGGCGGGAATGACAATGAGCGGCTCTAAGGTGGAAACCTACCGCAGTCTGTCCGAGCCCTTGAAAAATATCGCAGTGGGAAAGGTATTGTCTCTTGAAAAGCACCAAGACAGCGATAAGCTTTGGATCTGCCAGGTGGACGTCGGACAGGACAAGCCTATCCAAATAGTTACCGGCGCCCAAAATCTTTATGCGGGGGCAGTGGTGCCCGTAGTGCTTGACGGCGGAGTTTGCATCGACCGCCATAATCACACCGTAACAAAGATCAAGAAGGGCAAGCTCAGAGGCGTTGAAAGCTGCGGCATGATGTGCAGCTTTGACGAGCTGGGAATGGATAACAGCGACTTTCCCTACAGCAGCCCCGACGGGATCCTGATCTTAAACGACGACCCCGATTTTGACAAAATGACCGTAGGCGAGGATATTTGCAAGGCGGTGGGCATTGACGATATCTGCGTTGAGTTTGAAATTACCAACAAC
>JAMPBF010000199.1 GCA_023666805.1 Bacillota bacterium | reverse complement strand
ATGCATTTTTTCGTGCATAATGTAGGGGCGGGGCTTGCCCCGCCCGCTGTACAAGTTTATAATTTGTCACCGCATTGGACTTTTTCGGCAGCCCGAGCCTTGCCTTTTGACAAGTGTTGTGCTATACTATTATAATAGGCTGAAATATATAATGGACTGAAACAGACCGACGCCGAAAAAGCGTCGGAAATCGGGAGGGCGGATATGAAAAATACAAGGCTTAGACTTATTTATATTTTTACCGCCCTGATCTTTCTTGCCGCCCTTGTTTTTTCGTTTATCCTGCTGCGCCCCGTTTCCGCCCGCACCGTTGAGATCATAAGCGGTGAAGAGGTGCTTTACACTATCGACCTATCCTCCGCCGCCGATCAGACGGTAACGGTGGAATACGAAGGCGGCAGCAATTTGATAGAGATCTCCGACGGCAAAATAAGGGTCAAGGAGGCGGACTGCTCCGACAATACCTGCGTTAAAATGGGGTGGCTCGACAGCGGAGCGCCGATAGTCTGCCTGCCCCACCGCCTTGTGATACGCTTTACCGACAGCGGCGATGTGGACGGTGCGGCAAGATAGGAGGAGTTATGTCTGTAAACAGCAAAATAAGACGGCTTACACAGCTTGCCCTTCTTACCGCCATTGCTTTGATCATATTTACGGTTGAGATGAACATACCCAATCCCACCCCCATTGCGGGAATAAAATTAGGGCTTGCCAATATCGTTACCGTTTACGGAGTGTACCGTTATAAAGCGGGAGAGATCTCTCTTGTGCTTTTTGCAAGGATCTTGCTGGGCTCTCTTTTCAGCGCCAATCCCTCTGCGATACTTTACAGCCTTGCAGGCGGAACGCTTTGTCTTTTGGGAATGCTGCTGCTGAAAAAAATTATCCCGCAAAACCGATTGTGGCTGTGCAGCGTGTTGGGTGCGGTGCTTCACAACACAGGGCAGCTCCTTGCGGCTTTTTTGCTGATGAAAACCGCCGCAGTATTTGCCTATCTGCCGTTCCTGACGGTAAGCGGCTGCATAGCGGGGCTTTTTACGGGGATCTGCGCCCAACTGCTGCTTACAAGAATGTCAAAGAAAAAGGGAGGAAAAAAACACGGTGAAATTCCCTAAGCTTGCGGTCGTCTTAGCCATGGCGCTGACCTTTTCCGCCTGCGGAAGTTCATACAGCGACGCTGACATGAACAGCGAAGATTTTTTGGCTATGGACACCTATATAAGCCTTGCCGCTTACGGCGAAGGCTCCGAAATCGCCCTTGCCAACGCCAGAAGGGAAATAAAGTCTATCGAAGCGCTTCTGTCCGTCACCGACCCCGACAGCGAGGTTTATCGGATAAACGCCGCAGACGGGGAGACGGCTGTTTCCGAGGACACGGCGGGGCTTATAAACTTCGCCTTATATCTAAACGACGTTACCGAGGGCGCTTTTGACATCACCCTGTACCCCGTATCCAAGGAGTGGGGCTTTACAACGGGAGAATACAAGGTGCCCGACGGCGGAAGGATAGAAGAGCTGCTGAAAAATACCGGCTGTAAAAACATAATATACGCAGACAATACGATCTCTCTCCCCGAGGGCTATGCCATAGATCTCGGCGCTTTGGGCAAGGGCTTTGCGGGAGACAGGGCGGCGGCGGTATTAAAGGAAAAGGGCGTCACCTCCGCACTGCTTAATTTAGGCGGCAATATTCAGCTGGTGGGCGCAAAGCCCGACGGCTCGCCATGGAGCATTGGCATACAAAACCCCTTCGGCGAGGGAAACATTGCCGTTTTGAAGACCTCCGACAAGGCTGTGGTCACCTCGGGAGGCTATCAGCGCTATTTTGAGGCGGAGGGCAAGCGCTACTGCCACATAATCGACCCCGCCACGGGCTATCCCGTTGACAACGGCTTGGCTTCGGTGACGGTGGTGGCGGCAAGCGGTCTGCTGTGCGACGGCTTGTCCACTGCGCTGTTTGTAACGGGCGAGAAAGGCGCAGTGGATTTTTGGCGGCAGCAGGGCGATTTTGACATGATAATCGTCACCGAGGATCAAAGGGTGCTGGTGACCGAGGGGATCTTTGAGGATTGCTCGGGAGAGGGATTGGAAAAATTGGAGAGGTAGCTAATTATACTATTTTAATATTATATTTATATATTGAAAGCCGCATACGCGATTGTATGCGGCTTTATTTTTATGATACAACAACCTCAAGCTGTGGAAAGAGGAAGAAATTATTTTGATGCTTGAGAGCTTTTATGAGATGAATGTTTTCCTTTCAGCTGCCATGACCCCCCTTTTTACTGACGATCCGGCGCTGCGTCCGTACTCGTCGGTTTGTCCTGCCAAATAATCGATAGATACCTTGTAAAATTTAGAGAGGGCAATGTAGATCCTTATGGGTATGTCCCGTTTTCCGTTCTCGTAGTCGGAATAATATTGCTGAGTGGTGCCCAATACTTGGGCTATCTGTTTTTGAGTGTAGCCCCTGTCCTCTCTTATAACCCGAAGATTTTCGTAATAGGTCATCAAAACCCCTCCTTTCAAAAAAGTTTCACCTTTTTTTAATTATACCTAAATTTTAGCCAATTTTTATAAATACATTACATTTCATTTATGTAAAACGTTGAAAATGAGTTTTTGGTATTGACTTTTGGTTTTTGGTTGTGTAAAATATAGACATAAAGATAAATGATATTTCATTTATCTAAAGCAAAACAAATAAAAATGGAGGAAAAACAATCATGAAAATGAGAAAATTGGTTGCCGCATTGTCGGCAGCCGCATTGGCTGTAAGCTCATTGAGTGTTGCGGCGTTTGCGGACTCAGCTACTGCTGATACAGGATACGCAAGCTGCAGCGCTGCTGAAAGTAAAATCATAAGCGGCGCTACCAAGGGCAGCGGAAGCAGTGAACAGGTCAAGGAAGTTACATCCGAAATTGCCGCAGACGGAACAACCTTAAAGATTAACGTAAAGGTTGAAAAGCCCAAGAAGGACGGCGGCAACAACGACGACGGAACACAGCCCGCTATCCCTGTTTTGCTCCAGCTTTCTTACACGGATTCCGCAGCGAAAAATCACGTTATTGTAAACGGTTATACTCCCGAAGCCGAAAGTGTTTTGGGTGAAACCATCAATTTGTGGGGAGAAGCCAACAGAGCTTTTGCCGACACCACCTCCGATGCGACTGCCAACGTTAAGCATTATTGGCTTTATCAGTTTACTGATACAGTAGGCGTTGCCGTTAAGGGCGATGTAACCGCAAACAAGTGGACTATTAGAGGCACCGAAACATCAAGCGGCTGGAAGGACAACGCTACTAATAAGCAGTTGATCGAGGTTACTTATGAAGAGGTTGAAGCAGCTCCCGCCGTTCCTGACGGTTATACAGAACTTCCAAGCGACTGGAGCGCTTCCGTAACCCTTGACGGTAAGACTGCAAAGGCAGGCGATAAGGTTGTAGTTGAGTTTGCCAATATTAAAGCGGACGCTAAGCTCAGCATAAAGAGCAAGCAAACCGACTGGCCCGCACTCCCCGGATTTAACGATGTTGACGGTGTAGCGGGCGGCTGCCTTAATATCGCTGACGGCACGGTAAAGCATGAATATACATTGACCGCAGCCGATATTACTGCGATAAACGAACCTACAGGGGACGATAAAGGGGCGATTGTTGTTGGCGGATGCAATTTGTGCGTTAAGGCAAGTATTGTTGCAGGCACTGCAACCCCCCCTGTAAGCTTGCTGACCGCTGAGCTTAGCGGTAATGGTTGGGATAGCGACGGTGATAAAACCACCGATACATGGAACTATCAAGGCTCTATTCCCGTTAAGGCAAGCATAAGCAAGGCAGATTTGGCAAAGTATAATGATTTTAGCGTTACTCTTACCATAGACAGCGCTAAAGACGGATCCGATGCTGATGTTGCTCTTTCCGATCTTCAATTCACTGCCCAAGTTCTTGGTGATAATTGGGTAAACCCCGACTATGATAATGCGGGTACTGTAAGCGGTTCGACCGTGACTGTACCTTTCAAAAAGTCATATTTCAGTGCTGCTGATGCAGGCGATACCGCTTCTTTTGTAGTTTGCGTAAGTACTAAAGAGGCTTCAAAAGTAGAAATCCCTTCAAGTGCAAAGATCACAATCAAATACACTATCTCGGGCATTCCTGCCGACCCTACAGGTGAAGGCGATAGCACTACCGCAGCAGGCGGCGCAGTTAATCCTATCGGTCCCGGCGTTGCAGAAGAACCCACCATTCGTCCCGTAGCTCCTACCACTGAGGCTGCCGCAACCACTGCCGCACCCGAGGTAGTTACCGCAGCAGGCGGCGAGGCTGTTGAAGCTCCCGCAAACGTAATTCCCGCTGGCGCTGTTCTTGAGGTCAAGGAGCAGACCAAGGAAGAAGCAGTTGCAGCCGTTGAAGCTGTAAAGGCAACCGAGGAAAACAAGGAAGTGGTTGAGACCATTAAGGAAGCTGTTGAAGCAGGCACCGCTGTTGTAGTTGACATCGATCTTGTTAAGGACGGCGCAAAGGTACAGCCCAACGGCACTATCAAGGTTACCATCAACGTTCCCGAGGCTCTTAAGAGCGCAGCCAAGATATATGTATACAGAGTAGAGGCTGACGGCACATTTACCGATGTTAAGGCTACTGTTGAAGGCGGCAAGATCGTATTCT
>JAMPBF010000198.1 GCA_023666805.1 Bacillota bacterium | reverse complement strand
ATACAAATAAGCACTATCCGAACGAGCTGTTCACGCCCGACGGTCAGGGACTTTGGACGGGAGTGAGTGCAGCAAGCAGCCGTCTCACCTTTTATAACATGATCAATCAGGGCTATGGCGTAGGTATCGCCTATACCGAAACGAAATCGGACTTCACGCCATCTCTTACTGTAGAGCTGTGCGAAGCGTGGCCGGGAAATAAAAGCACCCGAAACAACAATCACTACGGCATCAGCCGCGGCAATACCTTTGCCAACTGGACTTACGGACACGGTTATCCGAAAAAAGGCGATACCGTATGGTTTGCCGTGTACTTCCCGGCAGAAAAGGAAAACAGCTATGTGAAGCAGACCGTATGGGTGGATGGCGGAGGATCTACAACTCGAAATGTGTGGTCGAACTCAAACACATGGTACGATGTGCAGCTTGATCCGAAGGTGGTTGCAGAAGGACGGAGCTATTACACCGTCAAGGCTCGTGTGGACTGGATCGACTCAAGCGGCAAGGTCTTAAAATACGGCGCGGAAAAATCCTTCTATATCCCCATTAAACCTACGCTCAATCGTTATCAGGTGACCATGTATGATTACAGCGGAAACGAAGCTGCCCGAAACGGAACGGCAGGACTATCAGGCAAGGTCTATGTCGGACAGAGCGTAAAAGCAAAGTATACCTTCACCACCGACAACACATGGACTTCCGTTGACGATTTGTGGGGAGCGATGCACAAATGGAACGGATCAAAATGGATTCGTGCGTCGGGCGATCCGACGAGCGGTACAGACTTGTCCCTGTCGAAGAAGTCTATGAGCAAGGCATCTCCCGTGAACGCATACAGCTCGCTCGGATATATACGAGTTCCCGACAACAGCGACAGCGGAAGCAATGTCATGCGCTTTAAGCTGACGAGCCCATGGAATGTGGACGGCGAGCGTACCCGTGAGGACAGTTGGATTGACATTCCCATCGTGAAAGCGGATGTGGAACTTTACGACATTAAGCTGATCAACGAGTCCGGCTACTATGCCGATCCGCAGAATCTGACGGTCGGAGAAAAGGTGACCGTTCGGTATATCTACAAGAACAACACCGATTGCAAGATTTATGTGGAGGGCTATAACGACGATAAATCCAAGATAAGCGGCGTATATGCAATCCCCGCCGGCGGCACGATCAATGTAAACGGCGCAACCTTTACCGTGCCGAACAAGCGTGACTTTAATGTGTGGGGCGGCGTATATCTCGAAGGTGCGGGTCTGTATAACACCTCGTATGAGTCAGACGGGCTGAATAACACTTGTACGCTGCTTTGTAAAGCCAAGCATCCGCTGACGCTGTCCCCGATCACGCCGAATGCTTCCTACCGTGAAGGTACGGAGGTCATCACGAGCTATTGGCTGCAAAACAGCTATTCGGATGATTATACTCCGTCAAGCAATATTACCGTTCGCTTCCGTGTGTACAATGCATCGGGAACGCTGATCAAAACGGCGACCAAAACGCAGGCTGTCGTTCCCGGCAATGATAAAAACCTTGTGTACTTCAAGTGGACTGTCCCCACGGGACTAAACTACCGATCCGTCACCATCAAGGCAGATATTCTGGAAGGCGGCTCCTATTACAATCTTGTGTCCAAGACCTACTCCACCATTCCGTATCTGAGCTATACGACACCCGATACGCAGTACGAGGAAAAAGCGCCGACAGGATTCAATCTTCCGACCGTTCCTTCCTCCGTTTCGGAGTTTGCGTCATGGTGGGAGTACTCCTATTCGGGAGGCAGATTCGTAAAGACCACATACGGCATCGGAATCAATAACAGCAGCACAAATGCAATCACGCCGAAAAGTGTCGCTACGGCGGCAATTGTTGACGGTCGATGGAACATGAAATCCGGCTACGGTTTCTATGTGCAGGCGGCAATCGGAACGATGAATGCAAGCGGATACACAACACCGACATCTGCTATGTACACAGGTGTGCAGTATGCCTATATCACTTTCCCCGAATTTGGTTACACCTACGGCAGCGGCAAATGCAAAACGCTTGAAAAATTAAACGGTTATTGGGAACTCCCCGAAAACGGCAGTTACGGGAGAACACACTTTACGCCTTTGTGGTTTCCGAACGGAGATTATACGGCATGGGTCATGCAGAGCGATATGTGGACGCCGTCGGGCATGATCAAGACGGGGCGAAAGACCAACACCATCGTTATCGAGGACTCCGCCTACGATGATTGGCACATCGGCAGACAGTGAGGTGCGTGATGAAGAAGGTATATATCTGCGCACCTCTCGGCGGCGATGTAAACGGCAATCTCGAAAAAGCAAAACGATATACGAAATATGCACTGAAATGCGGAGCGGCTCCTGTCACTCCGCATTTTTACGCCCTGTGTCTTAATGACAATGTCCCTCAAGAGCGTGAGATCGGCAGAGCGGCAGGCATGAGCCTTCTGTGGTTTTGCGACGAGGTGTGGATATTCGGAGATGAAATCACCGATGGAATGAAAGCCGAGCTTGACTTCTGCCGTAGCTTGAATTTGAAAACCCGAAAAGTTCGGGAGAGTGAAATAGTAAAAGTGCTTGGAGGAATTACAGCATGAAAAAGAAAACAATGAAAATCCTTGTCTGCCTGTCGCTCATGGCGATACTGATCACTTGTTTTTCCATGACGGTGTTCGCCGCAGGCGATGTGGCAGGCGCAATTGAAAATACTTGGAACTCGGCGCAGAGTCAGGTCAAGACGGTAGTCAACAAGGTGGTCTTTCCCGTGATCGACATGATCCTTGCAATCCTGTTCTTCGTCAAATTGGGTACGGCGTACTTCGACTATAGAAAGCACGGTCAGTTTGAATTTACCGCACCGGCGATCCTGTTCGCCTGCCTTATCTTTACGCTGACAGCGCCGCTGTATATCTGGACGATTTTATAAAGAAAAAGTCCGCAAAGTCTCTGGACTTTCGCACTCGTTCTCGGTATTGTGTTATACCGAGAACGGAGGTGACCATATGAAAAGCATCCTCGAAGATATGTACTACAGGGATTACAATCTGAAGAATGACAGCGAAAAATACCGAATGAAAACGGGGGAACTGATTTCTCTGATTGAGAGAAACGAAAGCGATCTGAAGGCAAGGCTGAATGACGAAGAATTGCGTATTCTCGAAAAATATCTCGATTGCGCAAACGAGCTTCATATGCTCGAACGCTGCAGCGAGTTTGTTTCGGGATTTCGGCTCGGCGGTCGGATCGTGACGGAAATGCTCTTTGGTGCGGAAGATTCTGAACTGAGAGATTAACAAAAAACAGCGGAACAAGCGGCGAAAGCCGTTTGTTCTGCTTGAAATACACGGAGGTGATACCCTATGTTTGACTGGCTCGGCGATTTGGTCTCCGGCATAGGCGATGCAATCAGCAGCATTTTTGAAGCACTCGGACAACAGATATCAAACACCATTTGGAATACGATGCTCCGATGGTTCTATGAAACGATCTACAACGCCGTTGCAGATTTCTTCACACGGATGGGCAGCATGGGCGCAGATATTTTCGACATCGATTGGGTGAAGGCAACGATACGCCTTTTTACTCTGTTTGGCTGGGCGCTCTTTATCGCCGGAGCGGTTGTCGCCATTTTCGATGTTGCTATCGAATACCAATGCGGCAGAGCGAATATCAAGACCACATCCATCAACATCCTCAAAGGATTTTTTGCTTGTTCGCTGATCGGCGTTGTCCCGGTGGAGCTATACAAATTCTGCATCAGCCTGCAAAACACCTTTTCCCATGATCTGTCCGCACTTTTTGCGGGTGGCAGAACGCTTGATCTTGCGGGAGAAAGCACATCGGTGCTTGTTGGCAGCTTTGCGGTATCGGTAGATTTGAATTTTAATCTGTTCAACATTCTTGCGTTGATCGCTTTTGCTTACTGTGTAGTCAAGATATTTTTCCAAAACATCAAGCGTGGCGGCATCCTGCTTGTGCAGATGGCGGTGGGCAGCTTGTATATGTTCAGTGTACCGAGGGGCTATACCGACGGCTTCAATCAGTGGATGAAACAAGTGGCGGCAATTTGCCTTACGGCGTTTATGCAGACAACGCTCCTGTTCCTCGGACTCTTGACATTCCCCGGCAATATGCTCCTCGGACTCGGCATTATGCTTGCGGCAAACGAAGTGCCGAGAATTGCACAGCAGTTCGGTCTTGATTCGAGTGTCAGAGTGAATATGATGTCCGTTGTTCACGCTACCACTACGGCGGTCAATCTGACTCGAAGTGTAGCAAGGGCGGCGAAATGATTGGAGGAACAGCATGAAAGAAAACAAAGAACTTGAAAGAGACGATATTCGCATTGATCACGATATGGATGTGGATTGCGATATCGGAGAAGAAATCACTTGCTATATCGAGACATGGTTCGATGTGGACAAAAAGTTCGGCATTTACACCGCAGACGAGGACGGAACATGGCTGAATATGTACGGCAAATACAATCCGTTTGCAGATACGCTTCGTATTGAATGTGAGATCAGCGGAGATAACCATACCTCATACTTTGACTATGAGCCGCCCGCCGCCGAATCGCAGCTTATCAAGGAGATGATATCCGAAAAGATCATGGAAATGCACGGTCAGACGCCGAAAGATTTCTGTGATGATTTTTATGGTTACAAGCCGGAATTCGGAGGACTCACATGAAGCAGTATCT
>JAMPBF010000197.1 GCA_023666805.1 Bacillota bacterium | reverse complement strand
AAGCCTCTTTTCCCTCCGAAATTTATAAGCTTGGACTTTTTCGACAGTCTGAATTTTCATTTATTTTCCCCAAATTTTTCAAAAAATTTTCAAAATACCCTAAAAATCGTTGACATTTTCACTTTGTTATGGTAAATTTATCTATATAGAATGCAGTCGGTCTGCACTATATTTATAAGGAGAAAATAAAAATGGAAAAGTTTTTTCATCTGAGCGAACACAACACAAATGTAAAAACCGAGATCATGGCGGGTATTACAACCTTCATGGCAATGGCTTACATTCTGTTTGTAAACTCCAATATGTTTGCAACTCTCGGGATCTCGTTTAACGCAATTTATATTGCAACAGCTATTTCCGCCGTAATAGGCACGGTTCTTATCGGTCTGTTATCCAACCTGCCTTTGGCGCAGGCGAGCGGAATGGGTCTTAACGCTTATTTTGTTTACACCGTATGTCTCGGATTCGGATTTTCCTATGCCAACGCTTTGGTAATGGTCCTTATCGACGGTATCGTATTTATGATACTTACGGTTACGGGTCTTCGTCAGAGAATATTTGAGGGCATACCTAAATCCGTTCGAGTAGCCATTCCCGCAGGCATCGGCTTGTTCATTGCATTTATCGGCTATCAAAATGCCGCAATTGTTGTGGACGACGGCGCCACACTGGTCAACCTCACATCCTTTAACCTTTTAAAGGGTACGCCTTGGGGTACGATCATGCCCGTGCTCATTACCATTCTTACGGTGATCGCTATCGCAATTATGTCTCACCGTCAGGTCAAGGGCGCTGTTCTTTGGGGAATTTTAGGCGGAACCGCCGCTTATTACCTCCTCGGGCTCACCGTTCCCGATTTTTATGCCAATCTTTCCCTTTCTCCCATGAACCCCATCGATTCCTTCAAGGAATTCGGCACACAGTCCTTCGGAAAGGTGTTTACGGAAGGCTTCAACTTTGCCCCCTACATTGAGGCAAACGGTGCGGCAAGCTTCGTGCTGGTGCTTGTCACTACGGCATTGGCGTTCTGCATGGTCGATATGTTTGATACTATCGGTACTCTTTACGGCGCTTGCGCAAGAGGCAATTTGCTTGACAAGGACGGCAGCATTCCCAATATGAACAAGGCTATGATGGCTGACGCAATTGCCACCACGGCGGGGGCTATATGCGGCACTTCTACCGTTACAACTTATGTCGAATCCTCCGCAGGCGTTGCCGAGGGCGGACGTACAGGACTTTCCTCAATGGCTGCCGCTGCGATGTTCTTTATCGCAATGTTCCTCTCGCCCGTTGCCGCTTTAATACCAAGCTGTGCAACCGCAGCCGCTTTGATCTATGTAGGCGTTCTTATGATGAACTGCGTTAAGGATATAGACTGGCTCGCTCCCGCTTCCGCAGTTCCCGCATTCCTGACCATTTCCGTCATGGCATTTACCTACAATATATCCTACGGAATTGCCTTCGGTATTATCTCCAGCCTTATCATCAGCGTATTTACCGGCAAGGCAAAGGAAACAAAGATCACCACTTGGATCATTGCCGCTTTGTTCCTTGCAATGTTCCTGCTGACACACTAATTATTGACACTAATTAAAGAATATTAAAATTAAGGGCACCGCTTTTTAGGCGGTGTCCTTTTTTTGATCAGTATTATTCCGTTATAAGCTCCCTGATCTTAACGCTTCGGATCTTTCCCGAAGCCAAATAAGAAAACAGCATAAAGCTTAAACAAATTATAACTATGGGAAAGACAAAGGAGGAAAAGATCACGCCTCTGTTAAAGCTGGTAAGTCCCACGCTCTTTAAAAGCAAGCCCAAAATTTTGTCCGAAAGTAAAAAGCTCAATATTGTTCCTATCACCGAGCCTATAACCGACACTATCAAAAATCTTACAGCGAATTGCAGCCTTAAATTAGCCGATGTAAAGCCTATAGCCTTGTATATGCCTATGTCGGTTCGTTCCTGCACAAATGCCTTTGAGCATATCATATGAACCACGATCAGTGCAAATAAAACGGAAAATACATAGATTATGAGCTGCAGTGCCTTTATTCCCATTTCGATCGGTCCGTCTATGGCGTTGTCGCTTTTCCTTGCCTCGATAATGTCGCCGAATTTTTGGTTGAGAGATGAGGCTATTTCCTCTCTAACAGCGCTGCTGTCGGCATTTTTATTTTCTTCCAGGGTATAAATCCCCCAAAGCCAGCCGGTATAGCCGATTTTTTCCGCACCCGCCTGTGAGATAAGAAAGCATCTGCCTGTGTCGTTCATGAACTGGACCGTTCCCACGATCAAGTATTTATCCTTTTTATCGCCCCAGCCTACGGTTGCCTCATCGCCTATTTTGAGATCAAATTCCTCCAGCAAAATGGGGGAAGCGGCAATTTCATTATCATAAACGGGAGTTCTTCCCTCCAGGGCGGGCAAGACCGAAGGATCCTTTTCCACCTCGCACATCATTTCCTCTCCCTCAAAGGAAAAATAGGCGTTTTGCATATAGCAGGCTTTGTCGATATGCGAGAATTTTTCTATCTCCTGTTCGATCTCCGCAAAATCCTCTTCTGAAAGCTCCGTCTTGGGAGAAACGGAAATTTCGGCATATATTAAGCCCATGGATTCCAAGGCAGACCGCGAGTTTACCGTATTAGCAAGCGTTGTTACGGTGACCATAAAAAGCACAAGCATGGTCACTATCGCAAGAGCGCCCATATATCTTCTTTTGGCTGAGGTGAACTGCCTCAAAGCAAGGCTCGGCGATAAAAGACCGTTACTGATAGGCGCTTTTATTCTGCTGTCAAAATATATTTCCCTTTTAGCGCCCGAAATCGCCCTTACGGGGGAAATTCTGCCCACCTTCCTTGTGATAAAGCATACCGACGCTGCCGACAGCGCAAACAACGCTCCCATAACGGCGGCAATTTCCCATATGGGAATACTTAAAACAGACGGTGCGGCAGTTATCGTTACGAAAACATTTGAAGAAGCATTCACAACAGGGATACTTAAAGCGATCCCCAAAACTGCGCCGATAATTTCCGCCATAAGATACTGTTCCAAAAACAAAAGGCAAATTTTCTTTTTGTCAAACCCTTGCGATTTTAAAACTCCGAAGGTCACATATTCCGTTTCTATCTCCACGGAAATGCTGTGTACGGTCACTATTACCACAATTACCAACAAAAGTATGGCAAAAATGATTAAAGCAGAGCTGCACACCGTTACAAAAAGGGTCGTATAGTTAACGGACATATCCTTCGGGAGCGAACCGATAGCGGCATCGGTGATACCCGTTTCCAAATTAAGCTGACGGCGGAATTTTACCGAGGAAAGCTCACAGCTGTCCGACATCTTTATCTGCAGGGTCTTGCCCAAGCCGTAAAGGTCTTCCGTTTCGGCTGAGACAACGGCGGAATATATTTCCGCAAAATCCTCCTCGCTTATACAGCAGCTCTTCCAGCCGATCAAGGCTGCACCCATCATAGGATCGAGAAGTATTCCTTTTACGGTAAACTTAAAATCACCCACCGCTGTTTTTACGGTAACGGTGTCGCCCACCTTGCCGTTTATGTTTGTTAACAATCCTTGGGGGGCGTACATCTCGCCCTTTTTTAGCTTTGGGGGATCCGTTTCGATGCTTTTCAGATCTTCGTTTATCGTTTTCATATTTTCGTCGGCTTTATATATCATAGTGATATTGCGGTTTTCGTTTTCACCGAGCTTCACCGAATCCGCTATTATAAAATCAACGGCAGCTGCGCTTTTAACAAGCTCGCTGTCCTCTGCTTTCCGAAAATTGTCCTCCGAAAAGCTGTGGGCATTATAAAAGCACAGCAAATCGGGAGTATCGCACAATTCGTGAATACGGTCAACTCCCTTTAAAGCGCTTTCCTTCAGGCTCAAAACAACCGCAACGCTCATGGCAATGATCAGCGTTAGCAGTACCACGCTGATAAAAGAGCCTTTTTTTCTTTTGATATTCGCTTTCAATAAGGTCAAAATCTCCATGCTACCACCTCACCATTCCAAGGAGGTAAGCCATGCGTTTACCTGTACTTCTCTTGATTTTTCGTCCTTTGCAGCGTAGGGGGGCAAGGTAAGCTCGCCGATTATTTTTCCGTCGCCGATGTATAAAATTCGGTTGGCTCTCAGTGCGGCTCTCATATCGTGAGTTACCATTAAAACGCTTTGCCCCTCGTTATTAAGCTCTGTCAAAAGGTTTAACACCTCGGTGGTATTTTTGCGGTTTAACGCTCCTGTGGGTTCGTCCGCAAACAATACCTTGGGGGAATTTATCACCGCTCTTGCCACGGCGCAGCGCTGCTGCTCGCCGCCGGACACCTGTGCGGGAAGATGATCCTTTATGTGAGATACGGACATTTGCTCCAAAAGCTTATCGGTGCGTTTTTTGACCTCCGAGGCCGATTTGCTTTTGTTGAGATAACCCGACACCGCCACGTTTTCAAACAGGGTCAAATTACTGACAAGGTGCATTTGCTGAAAGATAAAGCCAAAATCGGTATACCGCAGCCTTGCCAATTCCTTTTCCTTCATCTTGACAATATCTTTTTCGTTGTAGATCACCTCTCCCGACGTGGCTCTGTCCATACCGCTGAGCGCATACAGCAGGGTAGATTTTCCCGAACCGCTGACGCCCATTATAACGGTAAAATCGCCCTCAAACAAGTCAAGGTCGATGTGTGAAAGGACATGTACCTGTCCTCCGTTAT
>JAMPBF010000196.1 GCA_023666805.1 Bacillota bacterium | reverse complement strand
CGCTTCCGCCACTGAAAAATCCAGTAACCATGCGGGTTTGCTGGATTTTTCTTTTTTGTCCCCGCTCTTAAAATCGTCCTAATTTCAGCAGTTCTTTCCATGATTTTCGGAAAGAACTGCTTTTGACTTTATTCTTCGCTTGTTTCGGCTTCGACTGCCCATTTGCTGCTGAAATCACCTGCTTCGGGAAGCGGCATTCCGTTTATCATTGCCTGCGCTGAGGAAAGCTTTGAGGTATAGTCCAAATGGGCATAAATGTTTGCCGTTGTGCTGAAATCCGAATGCCCTAACCAGTCCTGAATCTGTTTGAGTGGTACGCCGTTCGCAAGGAGCAGACTTGCACAGCTATGGCGGAGATCGTGAAACCGCATTTTTCTCATTCCGTGACGCTGAATAAATTCGGGAAACTGAGAGGTTAAGTAGCCGGGTCGCATTCGCTCGCCAAGCTCGTCCACAAAAACATAACCGTCATACTCATAGTTGTAGCAATTTCCGCAAACCTGCTTGTTCAGCTCCTGTGCTGCTTTCACCTCTTTGAAGTATTCGGCAAAGCTACCGACAAGCGGCAGTGTCCGCATACTGGATTTGGTTTTTGCAGATTCCTGTTCGATAATCTGCGTTTTTCCGTCAACCTGTACCGAGGTAACCGTCCGCTTGATTGTCAGCGTTCCCCTTTCAAAATCGATAGCGTCCCATTTTAGCCCCAACACTTCGCCACGGCGCAAGCCGTAGAAGGCGGCGACCAGTACAGGCAACTCAAGCTTTGTACCCTTCACGATTTCAAACAACCTTTGCAACTCCGCTACATCCAAAAACACCGGCTGAAAATCGTTCTTTTTCGGTCTGTCAACCTTCATCGCAACATTCTGCGGCACAAGGTCTGTCTTCATCGCATATTTCAGCGCTTGATGAATAACAGCGTGATAGTGAATGACCGAATTGGGCTTGACCGTCCGTAGCTTCTCGGAATAAAACTGCTGAATGTGTCGGGCTTCCAATCCTTTCAGTGTGAGCGATTTATTTCGGAAATACGGCTCAACTGTCTGCTTTACGATGCTTTCATACGAGCCGAAGGTTGCAGGCTTTACCCTGACTTTGACAATATCCAGCCATCCGAGAAGATAGTCGGCAAAAAGCATATCCGAGCTAAGCTCGCCAACCTCTGTGGGCGGCTCAAAGCTACTGCGGATTTTTGCAAGCTCCGCTTCCGCCCTTCGTTTGTTTCCCTTTTCGGAAAGTCCCGTGGATACATATTTTACATGGCGCTTGTTTTTGCTGTCGTAATAACTGAGCACCGCATAATAGTATCCCTTTTTTACCTGTAAGTGTCCTGATACCATTTTGTTTTAACTCCTTTCCTTCACACAGGACAGACCTACACCGACAAGCGTATTGTAGCTCATCGGTGCAGTTCTTTCCATTCTGCGACGGTCGTGCTTCACACACTTCTGCGGCTCGAATTACCGAACGTCCCTGTCCCGTTCCCGTTCCCGTTTCCGCTGCCATTGCTCCAAAAGCTTCAAGACGGTATCGTATACTTGCTTGTCCGTGTAGCTCTTCGGAAAATATTTGCGGATGTCTTCACGCTTGAATTTGTACTGCTCTTTTTGATTCGGCTTGTCCTCGGACAAAATATCGTAGATGGTCTTGTCAACCAGTACCCCCTCCTGCGATAGCTTTTTTAATCGGATTGTCTGGGCGTGTGACGGTGTACAGTCGTTCAGTTCCATTGCATCAAGAAGTACACGCTGCTCGTTTGATGCCAGAAATGAAATCTCAACGGCGGGACTGAATGCAATTTTGCCATCATCCACCATAGCAAGCAGTTCGGGAATGAGATGCGTCAAGCGAATATAACGCCGTACCCGATCTTTGCTTTCGCCTGCATCTTCCGCAACCTTTTCGACGCTGAGTAACTTCTCTGCAACTTGCACAGAAGTTGCGCCCTGATGTTTTATGGCATCCAACTTCATCTTATAGGCGAACGCCTTTTCACTGGGCAATATTTTCTCTCTTTGCAGGTTGGCGTCCACCATTGCAATTACCGCTTCGTCGTCGCTCATCTCACGGACAATCACGGGCATTGTTTCAATTCCCAGCACCTGACACGCTGCAAGTCTCCTGTGTCCGGATATCAGCTCATATCCACCGTCGGACAGCGGTCTTGCCAGTACCGGCGTAATTGTGCCGAACTTGCGGATACTTTCAATCATCCGATCCATTTCTTCGTTTGCTTCTATCTTAAAAGGATGATTTTTGAACGGATGAAGCTCCGCAAGCGGAATGTTTTGCACTCGTTCTAATTTTGCATCGTCTCGTTCCGCTTGTGTGGAAAATAAATCATCCAGCGAAGCTGTGGGGAGCGTAAAATCTGTATTTCGTTTTTTCATTTTATAAATCCACTCTTTCACGGGGTATTAGGGCACACCCTAACAAGCCTTTTACCGTTTTGGAGAAACCTGTCCATAAACGGTCTGCTTGCTAAGTTCGTGCAAACTTTTTCCATTAATCAATCTTTTTTGCCTTTATCAGGTTTTCAATCGCCTTAAGGCAATCAAGAATTTCTCTTTGTTCAAGCTTCGGTAGGTCTTTTTCAAGCTGCTTTATAAGCAGAAACGCTTTATAGCTTTGCTCGTCCAAGGTCGCTTTTACCTCTTTGCCGAGTCCTGTTTTTCGCAAATACTCCGACAGAGACAGACCGCAATAATTTGCGTTTTCGCAAAGCTTTGCTTTCTCCTCGGCGGTCACTCTGACATTAATTCCAAGTGTTTTGCTTCTCATAAAATCTCCTTTCTGTGACGGTAATGACGGTTGTGACGACGTTTTCTATATAGCAAAACTGCCGTCATTTTCGTCACCGCTTTCATTTCGTGTAAGCTTAATCAATCGGCTTTTGCCGGTTCGCTTTGTTCGATATTCTATGCCGACGGACTCCAATACCTCGCAGGAAAACTGACCAAGATATTTTGTTACCACATTCGGAGTAGCTTCTGTTTCATTCATATCGGAAAGTAATTCCGTTGCCGTTCCAACCCATTCGGATTTATCTTTCATAAAGTCAACTACCCGAAAAAGGAAAGTCGGTGTCTCCGATTTATGAATCTCCTCGCTGTTTTTTCTTTCAATCAACTCCCATACAAGGTCATTGAATTTCAAGGTCAATTCCTGATATTCCACATCTCGACCGCTGACCAAAAGCGATGCTGAATTATCACTTCGCTTGCGTTTCAGTACATAGTTGGTATCGGCAGCACCGATGATTCCGGTTGAGCCGCTGACCTCATTAAACGGGTCATCGCCGTCTTTGAGCTTTCGCAGATGGTGCACCAAAATAACGGAAATATTTTTCTCGTCGGCAATTCGTTTTATGGAAGAAATATCATCGTAGTCGTTCCCGTACATTCCTGCTTTTCCAATGCTGCCTTTACTGTCCCTGACCTTTTGCAGCGTGTCGATAATGACCAGTTTTGTTTTCGGGTATTCGGCAATGAAGTTAATAATCTGCTCCTCCAAGCCGTTCCCGATCAGCCCGCACATCACCGCAAAGTGCAGATTATTCGGTGCTGTGTCCGTCAGGTTGTAAAGCCTATCCTTAATTCTTCGCTGTGTATCTTCAAGACAGAGATACAACACATCGCATTGCTTGGTTTCCAGTCCCCAAACAGGAAGTCCCTGCGCCACCTGCAAACCGAGCCACAGCATCAGCCAGCTTTTGCCGATTTTGCTTGCACCGCTAAGCACATTGACGCCCTGCGGAATCAGCGTATTGACAATAAACATTGTCTTTTTCATCGGTGTGGATAACAGCGTTTCCGCATCCACGGTTTTTAATTTTTCAACTTGCATTTTTCTCACCTCCCTCCATCACATAGTTGATTACGCTCACCTTCGGTATCCTGTAACTGTTGCCGATTTTCACGCCGGTGATATATCCGTCGCCTATCAGGTCATACGCCAAATGGCGGCTGATGCCCAACATTTGTTGCAGCTCGGCAACCGTTACAATGTCCGGATAATTCGGAAACATCATTGCATAAAGCTCTCTGAGCTCAGTTTTTCTCATAGCAAAATCACTCCTTTCCCGCTATGTACGAAGTCATCACCTCCGAAATCTGAATTTGAGTGACTGAAAATGCTCTCTACTATATACCGCAACTCAGGACTTAAAAAAACAAACCCCTGATTGCAAAAAAATTCTTCTCACTACACAACCGCAACTTATCAGGCGAAAAAACGACACCCATTTCAAAATTTTTTTACCGTGCTACCCGAATGTCGTTTTTATATGCCTGCCCCTGCCAAGCGGCGTTACTTTGCTCTTTTCCTTTCGGGAAGTTGTCGCAAAGTCATATCTCATTCGGACGGTCATTCAGTTTTCAAGGAACACGAGGAGAAATACCCCTTCACTCATTTGGACAGAAAGTGTGTTTTGTACCCCCTTATTTGCAAAAATTCACGAAAATAAATTTGTCCTCTCACTCATTTGGACAAAGAAAGTGTTTTGCACCCCCTATTTGCTGAGAATTTACGAAAAAATTTTTTCCTTCACTTGTTCCCACTGGGATAAGACAAATTCCAACCCCTGTAGCTGAAATTTTTTCAAAAGAGGCTATTTTTCTAAAAATGGGCATAAAAATAGCGCCTATCAAAAGTGATAGACACTGAAATGCAGCTTAAAAAATATTTGGACAGCTGCAAGGTTGTTTGATTTTAGTAAAACATAAATAAGTAAATGTTACACACTGTAGGTTTGTCAATG
>JAMPBF010000195.1 GCA_023666805.1 Bacillota bacterium | reverse complement strand
CGCTTTAAAAGATAGACAAAGTCTATCTTTTAAAGTCGCCGCAAAGCGGCGAGCGGCGATAGCCGCCGAAAACAAAGTTCAATACTGATTCCGCCAAAATCTTCGATTTTGGCTGCCGACTGAAAGTCGGCTTTAAAATATAGACGAAGTCTATATTTTAAACAGGAATTAGTATTATACTGTTTCCGCTTTAAAAGACAGACAAAGTCTGTCTCGGGCTGTCGAAAAAGACCAATGTGGTGACAAATTATGAACTTGTACAGCGGGCGGGTCAAGACCCGCCCCTACATTATGTGCGAAAAAAAGCATTTCGTAGGGGAGAGTCTTGACCCTCCCGCCGTACACAATAATAATTTTTGCTGCTTTATCGGCAAGCGGTTATAAATTTTGCCTAAATTACTTAACCACAATATTGACAAGCTTGCCGGGAACGCCGATAGATTTTACCACCTGCTTGCCTTCAATAAGCTTTTTTACATCGTCGCTCTTCATTGCCGCTTCTACCAAAGCGTCCTTGTCAAGACCCGCCTCCACCGAGAGCTTTGCTTTTACCTTGCCGTTGATCTGTACGGCGATCTCGACGGTGTCTTCTACGCAAAGTCTTTCGTCATAGCTGCACCAGGACTGCTCGCTGCATATGCCGCCGATAATATCGGAATACATTTCCTCGGTGATATGGGGAGCAAAAGGATTTAAAAGGATCAGGAAGGTTTTAAGCTCGGCTTTGGTAACCGTGCCCGTGCTGTAGAATTTATTCAGCAGCGACATAAGAGCGGCTATTGCGGTGTTGAACTTTAAGCTTTCTATATCCTCGCCTACCTTTTTCACGGTGCGGTGAAGCTCGCTTTCCAGCTCCTTGCGGCAATCGCCCTCTACGGTCATATCCCGCAAAGCCCACACTCTGTCAAGGAAACGCTTGCAGCCCTTGATACCCTCCTCCTGCCAAGGAGCTGCCTTTTCAAAATCGCCTATAAACATTTCGTAAAGGCGAACGGTATCTGCGCCGAAATCTCTTATTACGTCGTCGGGATTTACAACGTTGCCCTTTGATTTGGACATTTTGGTGAACTGTCCCGGATTATCAAGATCCTTGCCAAGTATCATGCCGTGGCTGGTGCGCTTCATATAAGGCTCGGGGGTGGAAACTACGCCTATATCATATAAGAACTTGTGCCAAAAGCGGCTGTACAAAAGGTGCAGAGTCGTATGCTCCATGCCGCCGTTGTACCAATCCACGGGCATCCAGTAATCCAAGGCTTCCTTTGAGGCTACCCCCGCTTTAAAATCGGGGTCGCAGTACCTTAAAAAGTACCAGCTCGAACCCGCCCACTGAGGCATGGTGTCGGTTTCCCGCCTTGCCTTGCCTCCGCAGTGGGGGCAGGTGGTGTTTATAAAGCTGTCAAGAGTTGCAAGCGGACTTTCCCCCGTATCGGTGGGAAGATAGCTTTCCACGTCAGGAAGCGTTAAGGGCAGCTCCTCCTCCGGAATGGCGACCCAACCGCATTTCTCACAGTATACAAGAGGAATGGGCTCGCCCCAATATCTCTGACGGCTGAATACCCAGTCTCTGAGCTTGAAATTTACCTTTTCATGACCCTTGCCCTTTTCGGTGAGCCACTCCTTGATCTTCACCTTGGCGTCTTCGACGGAAAGACCGTCCAAAAAGCCGCTGTTTACCATAATTCCCGCAGCGCAGTCGGTAAATGCCTCCTTGGTAACATCACCGCCCTTTACCACCTCTATGATAGGCAGGTCGAACGCCTTGGCGAAATCATAGTCGCGGGTGTCGTGAGCGGGCACTGCCATAATAGCGCCGGTGCCGTAGCCCATTAAAACGTAGTCGGAAATAAATATGGGGATCTCTCTGCCGTTTACGGGATTTATTGCTCTTACTCCTTCTAATTTAACACCTGTCTTTTCCTTATTCATCTCGGTGCGGTCAAAGTCGGATTTTCTTGCCGCCTTTTCCTGATATTCCTTTATTTCGGGCATATTTACAAGCTTGTCCGCCCACTTTTCGATATAGGGGTGCTCGGGGGCGATAACCATGTAGGTCGCTCCGAACAGGGTATCGGGACGGGTGGTATATACCACCAGGGTATCCCCCGCCGAGGTCTCAAAGTTTACCTCTGCGCCTGTGGATCTGCCTATCCAGTTGATTTGCGAGGTCTTGACCCTCTCGGGATAATCCACCAGCTCCAAATCGTCAAGAAGTCTTTGGGCATACTCGGTAATCTTTAACATCCACTGGGATTTTACACGGTGCACCACCTCGCCGCCGCAGCGTTCACAGCAGCCGTTTACCACCTCTTCGTTGGCGAGGACCACCTTGCAGGAGGTGCACCAATTGACAGCCATTTCCTTTTTGTAGGCAAGTCCCTTTCGGAACAGCTGAAGGAATATCCACTGCGTCCACTTAAAGTACTCGGGATCCGTGGTGTTTACCTCTCTGTCCCAGTCGAAGGAAAGACCCAGATCCTTGATCTGCTGTCTGAAATGCTTTACGTTATTTTCAGTGACGATGGCAGGGTGAATCTTGTTTTTGATGGCGTAATTTTCGGTGGGAAGTCCGAAGGCGTCCCAACCCATCGGGAACAATACGTTATAGCCTTGCAGCCTGCGCTTTCTCGCCACAATATCCATAGCGGTGTAGGGACGGGGGTGACCGATGTGAAGTCCCTGTCCCGAAGGATAGGGGAACTCCACAAGAGCATAGTATTTGGGCTTGTTGCTGCCGTTTTCGGCGCAGAAGCTTTTATGTTCGTCCCAATAATTCTGCCACTTCTTCTCGATAGCGGTATAATCGTACTTCTTTTCCATTGCGTGTTACCTCTTTATTTCAGTTTATTTTTGCAAAATCATAAATTAATTATAATATGCAAAAGGCTTATTGTCAAGTAACAGTACCGCTAAAACCGTCAAATTTGACATAATCGAAAAAAAATGTTGCAAAAACAGGGCAAATGTGCTATTATATTAATATATGACGCTAATTTTTTGATCCAAATTCCATATAACAGCTGCACAACCGCTCTTGACGGCTGTGCGAAAGGACTTGCCAATGAAAACGAAAAAAATTTTAGCCATACTTTTAGCGGGCTGCCTTTTATTTACAGGCTGTAATAACGAGACAGACGATCCCGAAGCCACCGATGAAGAGCCCAAGTACGTCACCGTCACCGACGAGGAGGGAAACGCCGTCACCGATGAGAACGGCGAGGTCGTTACCTCGATCGAAGGCGCAAAGCCCGAGGAAAAAGAGCTTAAGGTGGGATTTATTTATCCCGAAAGCGCCGGCGGCGACGCTCTTTCCGACGTGTTCGAGGCGGCAAGGTTAGAGGCTATGCGGGTGCTGGGCGCTAAGACCTACTACGTGGAAAACGTATTGGTTTCACAGGTCGAAGCCGCTACTGCCGCACTGGTTCAGGAGGGCTGCAACGTGATAGTGGGTGCAAGCGCAAAGTTTGCCAATGCGATCCACGACGAGGCGACAGCCAACAGCAAGGTCTACTTTATCAGCTTCGGCGGCACGGACGGCGCAAGCAATCTTGCCTGCTATCAGGGAGAAATGTACAAGGGGTCTTATCTCAGCGGAATTACCGCCGCCTTTAATACCGACAGCAATATTTTGGGCGTTGTTGCAGATCCCGCCGTGCTCAATGTTTACAATGTGATCGACGGCTTTGTAATGGGTGCAAGGGAGATCAGCGAAAAGGACACCGACGTAAGAGTCAACTGGGCATGGGGACAAAATGACGGCGACATAATGAACGCCATAAACAATTTGAGGGATCAAGGCTGCGACGTTATTTTTTCCGCCACTTATTCAAATTTTGCGGTAAAATACTGCGAAAGTTTAGGCATTAAGGTCATAGGAATGGCATCCGACACGCCCGAGTTAGCTCCCGAAAATTATCTTACAGGCTGCTATTACAACCTGTCGCTGTTTTTGGTGGATATGTTGAGAACCGTCAGATACGACACCTACGGCTCGGTAAATTACCAAGGCGGCATAAACGAGGGCACTATCCGCATGGTGGAATTGGGCGGAAGCTGTTACGAGGGCACGGACGAGATTTTTGACGCAGCTTACGAGCTTTGCAGCGACGGAAAAATATCCGTGTTCAAGAATGAGACCAAGGATACCGAGCACAGCATCAAAATAGAAAAGGGCGTTACCTTAAGCTCCGATCAGATCATTGCCATAGACTGGTTAGAGGAGAGCGTAAAAGCGGAAAACAACTACTGCACGGCAAATCTTAATCCTGTCGAATCGGATCTGATGGTCTATCCCGGACAAGTCGAAAGCAGCGAAGATGAGGACGAAGAGGAAGCCGCCGAGACAGTTGGAGCCGAAGAGACGGCAGCGGAATGACCGTACATTTTACGTTATAAGTACGGCTTTTATTGATTGTGTTTATTTGGCTGCAGTTAAGCTTTTAGATACCGACTTGTAATACTTAATTTAAAAAAGGCTTTGACGGTGGTCAGGCGTTAATAAAAAATTTTATTATTTACGGGAGCGGCAAGCCTCTCACCTACATTATGCACGAAAAATGCATTTCGCAGGTGATAGGGCTGCCGCTCCCGCTATCATTCTATGTATATTAATAATTTGCGCCATAACGGACTTTATCGACAACAGCCCGCAAAGCTTAAACAGCCGTCTGTTCAAAACAAACGGCTGTCTGCAAGACTATTAATACTAATTCCTGTTTAAAATATAGACGAAGTCTATATTTTAAAGCCGACTTTCAGTCGGCAGCCAAAATCTTCGATTTTGGCGG
>JAMPBF010000194.1 GCA_023666805.1 Bacillota bacterium | reverse complement strand
ACGCCGCCCTCATATCTGTCGGCAGCGTATTCCTCCACATTGTCCTCTGCGGCGTGGGTGGAATGTTCCGCCTTTTCCTTGGTCTGAATATAGGCGGAACGCATACGGTCGGCGGCGATTGTCGCCTTGTCTATCTGCTTAATTGTCCCTTTCACTGCGTCCCTTGTCTTTATATCAGCCATAGGAAACCACCTCCTTCCTGCGTGAATTCATCAGGCTTACACTCTCTTTGCCACTACCACAAGCCTGCCGTTGGTACGGGAGTATTCACAGGTGGAAAGGGTTATCAGCTTATCCCCGTATTCTGCCGACACCCCGGTATCATATAGGGAAAGCTCTTTGCATTTCTCAATAAAAGCAGAGAAATCCTGCGGCGTTTCTGCGTTTACGAAGCGGTAATACTTGAAAGATTCGGGACTGTCCGAGTAAACAAATGTCTTAAACACGGCGATGATTTCATATTCGCACTTATCTGTCAGAGTATTAAATGAGATCGTCTTATGCTCCTTGTAGAAATCCTCACTTTTGAGCTTTTCAAGGTCGGCAAACATCGTCCCATTCTTCATATGGTGTCCGTAGATGATTACATTGTCTGTTGGGAGCTGCACATCGCAGTTCTCCTGAACATATGGACACCCGTAATCGGTGTATCCCTTATCAAATCCGTGCTTCAGGTAGAAGTCGGGATTATCAGGCGTGTGCATAACGGGGTAGTTGATATTGGTATCCTCAATCTGTATCCAGCCGACCATATCCGTATTTTGCAAGAACAATTCCGCATACTCCGACAGTAGCGTCTTTTCTTCGTTGTATGGGATTTTCTCAACAGGCTCGTTTGCTTCATCTGACTTTTGAGCCTGATTGACTGCTTCCGCAAGGCTGTCGTAAAGTTCGCTTTGCTCACTTGCCTGACGGTAGTAATCGCAAATAAAATAGGTGCTTGTGCCGAGCAGGGCAACAAACACCGCAATCAGTATAATGCAAATCTTCTTTTTCATTGTGTTATCCTTTCTTAACGCCAAAGGCGAGGGTTACACACCCTCGCCCGGCTTCGTGGTCATCAGCTTGTACAGCTTCGTGTTCTTCGGGAACTTATTGGCAAACGGCACAAGAGAGCTGCCCACCTTGATAAGCCCGTGTCCGGCTTCCACATTCGTGATATAGGACATCTGCAAATCTGAGATGTTCAGGAGCTTTGCAAGCTCAATTCTGTCCGTGCTTGCCTGATTGAGCATAATGATAAACTCGGAGTTGGCAAGCATAGTCCTCGCCGTATGGCTCTGCAAAAGGTCATCCACATTCTGCGTGATACCCGTCGCATACGCACCGTACTTTCTTACACGCTTCCAGAGGGTGAACAGGAAGTTGGCAGAATACTCGTGCTGGAACAGAAGATAAATCTCGTCAATGAAGATATAGGTGTTCTTGCCCTTGGCTCTATTCTGCGTAATGCGGTTCAAAATGCTGTCAAGGACAACAAGCATACCGATCGGCATAAGCTGCTTGCCGAGGTCAAGAATGTCGTAGCAGATCAGGCGGTTGCTGGTATCCACATTGGTTTCCTTTGCAAAGGTGTTGAGCGAGCCGTTGGTAAACAGCTCGATTGCAAGTGCAATCTCCTGTGCCTCCGGCTCATTTTGTTTCAGAAGTTCCATACGGAAGTCCTGCAAGGTCGGCACAGCCCCGGTGTAATCGTTCTGCTGGTAGGTGCGGTACACGCTTGCCGTACAGCGGTCGATAATGGACTTCTGCTTTGCCCCAAGGTTCGTGCCGCCGATAAGCTGCTCACACAGCGACATAATGAACTCGGATTTCAAAATAACAGGGTTTGCGCCGTCGCCGTATTCCTTGTTCATATCCATAGCGTTGATATGGTTCTTGGAAGTGGCGGAAATGTTGATAATCTCGCCGCCGAGCGCCTTCACAAGCTGCGAATACTCCCGCTCAGGGTCTATAATAATCACATCTGCGTCGGAGGACAGCACGATGTTCTCAATTTCGCCCTTTGCCGCAAAGGACTTACCACCGCCGGATACGCCCATAATAAAGGAGTTGCCGTTCAAAAGCTGCTTGCGGTCAGCGATAATCATATTCTTGCTGATGACATTCTGCCCATAGTAAATGCCGTTTTCGTGGTAAATGTCCTGCACACGGAACGGGATAAATACCGCAAGGCTTTCCGTAGTCAGGGTGCGGAAAGCGTCAATCTTTCGTGTGCCGAAAGGCATTACCGTGTTCAATCCGTCCACCTGTTGGAATTTCAGCACGGCAAACTGACAGAGGTGCTTTCTTGCGGTAGTAAGCAATGCTTCGGTGTCATTGTCGAGCTGCTCCTTGCTGTCGGCGGTGTGAACCATCGTGAGAACCGCAAACATCATACGCTGGTCACGGGTGGTCAGGTCATCAAGAAACTCTTTCATTTCCTTTTTCTGCTGCTCCATATCATAAGGGACGGTAGCGGAGAAATTGTTGTTGGAGTTCTGCCTGCGCTGCCAGTTGGTTATATTGGTTTCCACACCGAGCAGACGGCTTTCCACTTCCCGTACCGCTTCATCGGTCGGGACGGGAACAACATCAATGCTCATCATCAGGTTGCGGTTCATATCCGTAAGCTCCGCCACCATACTGTCCTTGATATAGGACGCATACTCACGCAGAAAAAGCACCCTGCCGTAGCGGTCGCCCATCTTGAAATAGTCCTTTTCAAACTCCATACTGTCAGGGCAGATATAGTCTTTGAAATCGTGTCCCTTCTTCCGTGTTTCCTTAATGTCGAAGTGGAAAGCAGTTTCCTCGCCCACACGATAGAAGTCGTGGAAGATACGAAGCCTCTCGTCGGTTTCAAGCTCCACGCATTTGCTGCCGAGCCTGCCGAAGTGGGCAATCAGGTCAGCTCCCACACGGGCAAAATAGGTGCGGGCGTCCTCCACATTTTTCTTGTTTACCGAGATTGTCATATACTTATCCTGCACGATGGCGTTTGCCCCGGTTGCTTTTTCAAGCAGCATTTTGTTGTATTCCTCCCGGTATTCGTCCAACTCATCGCCTTTGGTTGGAATGAGAATGGTTTTCTCAAAATCCAGCCTGTTCAGGCGGCGGTTGTTGATCGTGATTTTTGTCGTTGCGCCGGAATCAAGGGAGTTTAACAGCTCCGAGTATTCAAGGAACATCGCTTCTTTATCCTCACGGCTTGCCACGGCATAGTTTATATCCGAGAACTTAAAGGACTTGGAAAACTTGTCTTTTCCCACCTGAAAGATACCGTCATCATAGATAGCGGTAATAGGGATCACATCCTGAACGCCCTTCGGCACAACAAACTTTTCCTTGTCCTGTTTGAATAGATTGGTAAGTGTCTTAATCATTCGACTTCAAAACCTCCTTCTGTTTCTTTTCAATAGACGGCTTCATCAGCTCCAAGTAGGTGTTGGTGCTGCGGAAGGTCAGCTTTTTCGGCATTAGAAATTCAGACTTGATAAAAGCTACGATAAATTTCTCCGCAGTCATACCGTTGTACTTAATAAAGCCGAGAGCCGCAAAGGGTGCGGCTCCCAAAATGCACATCCACGACACGGTTTCCGTCCCCACATAGGGTTTCAGCAGGAAATAAAGTCCCACCGCCACCACACAGGCACAGACAGAAAAAATGAACTGCCGCAGGGACAGCCCGAAAAACATCGCTTCCGTGTAATTCCGTATTTCACGGTTGATTTTAACCTCCATAGATTTTCCTTTCCCTGCGTTCACGCTCGGCGGCTTCCCGGATTTCATCAGCACATACGCACTTTTCCGTCAGGCAGGTGATTTTCCCTTTCTGTCTGCCGCCGTAGTAGACGCAGTATCTGCAATCGCAGTCGGCAAGGGTGTATCCCTGCCATTTGTTATAGATTCGTGTGTTTCGTTTCATTCCGTTCTCCTTAAAGCCCCATCATCTCTCGGATGATCCTATCGGACATCTTCACAGCGCCTACCAAGACAAGCATATTAAAGAGCAGCTCCCCGATATATGCCCACACCTGAGTGACCGCCGCAGCGTCGGGATTGACAACAGGCGGCGAAGCGGCAAACAGCGAAAAGATGATACACGCAAGCACGATAACCGCACCTTCAAGGCATACGGCACAGTAGCTTTTGATAAAGCTCTTTCCCACATTCTGCGACGGTTCTCCCGCAAAGGTAGACAGGGGAACGGGGGCAAGAGCCGTGTACATATACAGCTTAAAAAATCTCCCGTAGACCGTCATAATCAGGATGAAGGACATAACCGTGATAAACAGACCGCCGATCAGCGTGACCGCCCACAAGGGGATAGACTCGAAAAAGCCACAGCTTTCAATGGTATCTACCATTTCCTGCGGCAAGGTAGTCTGTGTGGCAGAGCCGAAGCCCGCCGCCGTCATAATCGTTGAGATCGTGCCTTGTACGATATTGAACAGAGCCAGCATAAGCTCCATACCGTAAGTGATTGCGCCCTTGGCGAGCGCAAAGCGGATAAAGAGCTTGAGGGCGTGTTCCGGCTTCTTCACTTCCGTAAAGCTGCCGCAGGTCTTGACCATCCCAACAACAAAGAACAATACAAGCAGGGCAAGACCAATCGCCTGAACTGCGCCGTTGATATTCACAATGACGCCCCATATCGTCCCGCCTTTGAAATTCTGCGGCGTAGTCGTGATGAGCGTCCATATTTCCGATAGTTTTTCATTCCAAGTTTCAAGGGCGTTCTCCAAGTTCTGAACTACCCAGTTATCACTCAAAATTCGCACCTCCTTCTAAAATGAAAAGGGGTGTTCCCGAAAGAACCGGGAACACCCCGCCTGCAATCTCTTGTTTCTCAGCCTGTAATCAGGGTGAGGA